>NZ_JBKKJR010000018.1:0-55033 GCF_046614755.1 Megasphaera indica | reverse complement strand
TCGACTTGCATGTGTTAAGCACGCCGCCAGCGTTCGTCCTGAGCCAGGATCAAACTCTCCATGATATATGGAAGAGCGTTTGGCTCTTGTTTATTGATTGGTATTACTCATTGTTTGACGTTCTATATAATAGAACCTCGCACGTTGGCGTTCATTCAGTTCATTGTTCAGTTTTCAAAGGACATCGTTGCCATCGCTTCATCGCGACGACTTGTATATCTTACCAAACTCCGAGAAGTCTGTCAAGCCCTGATTTGAACTTTTTTCAATTCAATCAGTGCCGGTCCGCTAAGCGAACTCATACAGACACAACAAAACAAACCTATCGTTTCTTTCGTCCGTCTCAGTACAGCTGGTTCCTATATAATAGCATTTAGCTTGCAAAATGTCAACACTATTTTTCTAACAGGGAAAAATAACGGTGGATATGGCAGGCCAGGAAGACCGTGAACCGCTGTTCCCAGTCAGCCAGATCATAGGGAATGAGTTTCTCCGCCTTGTGGATGCGATAGGCTACGGTATTGCGATGAGTGTAGAGCTGGGCCGCCGTTCCCTTCAGGCTGCCATCGTGGCAGAGATAGGCTTCTAGCGTTTCGTACAAACTGGACCGGTGGCTTTCATCATAAGCCAGCAAGGCTCCCAGGGCCCGGTCGTGGAGGACGCGCAGCACCCGGTCATCGGGCTGGGAAAAGAAGAGGGCATAGGCGCCGAGGGCTCCGAAATAGCACCAGGACTGCTGATGGAGACGGGCCCATACCAAAGCCTGCTGCCCCTGGTGGCAGCTGTCTGGCAGGGATTTCAAGTCAGGCGCCGTCAGGCCCTGGCCCGTCACCAGGCGGTCATGGCCTTTGAGCCAGGCGACGAGTGCTGCCGGCAGCGTTCCCTGCAGGAGCAGGACGATTGTGTCCTTATAAGGAAATATAAAGTATGGCTGGTCCAGCCCGTTGAGGAAGGACTTGCTGTCAGCCAGAAAATCGGCATCGCCATCGGCGCCGGCCAGGACCAGTGCCGTATACGGCCCCTCGTCCTGCCAGCCCGTCAGGGCCAGTTCAGTCAGGACCGACGACCCCTGGACGCCGAAGAGGAATTCCTTCCACGCCGTAATGGCCCGGTATTCTTCACGGTTGGTCAAAAAGAGGGCCGACAAGAAGGATTGGGTAATGTCGGCCAGGCGCACTTCCCAGGGCATGGTGAACAACGGGAAGGCCGCTTCCTCACAGCGTTCTTTCAAGGCTTCCGTAATATCCGACGGCAAGAGGTACTTTCCCGTATTGACGACCAGCCCGGCCGCATCGGCTGCCAGCAGGGCATCAACAAAACGTTCCAGCCAATGCGGGTCGCCGTGGCTGGCCAGGCCCGTCGTGAAGATGAAGGCGTGAGGCCGCAAAAAAGTGCCATAGTCGGCATCTTCCATGACCTGCACCCAGGCCACGTCGCGGCTCAGTCCCTGCCGTCCGGCCAGGAGGTCCAGTTTATATTTGTTTTCATCCTGCCTGTAAAGTTGAGCGATGGATAGAGACATGGGACTCCCTCCTTTGTGTCGTCAGCACAACATCATATTTTTAACTTTGGTTTCCCAGCTTCTTGTTGTTTTTAATAGTAAAACGTATAATAAGCGTATCGTTTAAGATTATCCATACAAAGTCTTTCATAAAGCACTCACCAAGGCTTTGTATCTTGCATTGATAAGGGGGAGACATTATGTTAAAAGATGAATTACCGAAAATCGTTACCCAGACCGTTCCCGGCCCGAAAGCCGCTGCCGTCCTGGCCCGCCGCCGTCAGGCCATCCCGGATGCCATCGGGACCATCTATCCGACAGTCATCCAGCGCGGCGAAGGCGCCATGTTTGAAGACGTAGACGGCAACTATTTCCTCGACTGGGTCGGCGGCGTCGGCGTCCTGAACATCGGCTATTCCCAGCCGGAAGTCGTCAAGGCCGTCCAGGACCAGGCCGGGAAGTATTTCCATGCCATGGCCAACATCGTCACCCATGAAGGCTACGTCGCCCTGGCGGAAAAACTCAACGCCATCGCGCCGGTCAAGGGCGACAAGAAACGCTCCTTCTTCATCAACAGCGGCGCTGAAGCCGATGAAAATGCCGTCAAAGTCGCCAAGGCCTATACGAAACGGCCGAACATCATCGTCTTCTCCGGCGCATTCCACGGCCGCACGCTCATGACCATGGCCATGACGGCCAAGAAAGCCTACGCCCGCGGCATGGGCCCCTTCCCGGACGGCGTCTATCGGGCCGAATTCCCTTATCTCTACCGCAAACCGGCTGGCATGAGCGATGACGAAGCCCTGGAATTTTACCTGAATTCCCTGAAAGAAGTCTTCATGTACGCTTCGCCGGCGGAATACGTCGCCGCTATCGTCGTCGAACCGCTCCAGGGCGAAGGCGGCTTCATCCCGGCTCCTATCCCCTGGATCAAGGCCCTGCGCAAAGTCTGCGACGACAACGGCATCCTGCTCATCGCCGACGAAGTCCAGACCGGCTGGTGCCGCACAGGCCGCATGCTGGCGACGGAATACTGGAAAGAAGCCGGCTGCCCGCCGGATATCATCGCCACGGCTAAATCCATCGGCGGCGGCGTGCCTCTCGGTGCCGTCGTAGCCCGCGAAGAAATCATGGAATCCGTCCCGGCCGGCGTCATCGGCGGTACTTTTGGCGGCAACGCCCTGGCCTGCGCTTCGGCCCTGAAAGTCATCGAAATCATGGAACGGGACCATTTGGCCGACCGGGCTTTGGAAATCGGCCAGAAAGTCTGCGCCCGCTATGAACAGTGGAAACAGAAATACGACGTCATCGGCGACTACCGCGGCTTAGGCGCTATGCTCGGCCTGGAATTCGTCCACGACAAAGCCAGCAAGAAGCCCTATCCGGAACTGGTCACAGCCGTCATCAAAGAAGCGGCCCAGCACGGCCTGATCATGGAAAACTGCGGCATTTACGACAACGTCATCCGCTTCCTCTGCCCGCTCGTCGTCACCGACGCCCAGCTCGATGCCGGCCTGGACATCCTGGAACAGGCCATCATTACCTGCACGAAATAATCAGTATTTCTCTCCCATGACATCGAGGGCGACCATGGCCATGGCCTTGGCGCCCGTCAATGCCTGCATCTTGCCCAGGTCGCTGCCAGCGGCTTGGGCAAATTCTTTCGTATGGGCATTGATGTCGTAGCCGATGCAGATTTCCGGCTGGCTGACCCGCGTAATTTGGCTGACATTGCCTACGTCCGTCGAGCCTTCGGCATAGTCGTCGTCGCGGACGCCGAATTCTTCGTAGAGCTGGTTGAAGGCGTCGGCAAAGTAAACGTCCATCCTGGGGTCATTGATCATATTCTTATAGAGCGGTTCATAATGGACCATTTCCACTTTCGCTCCGTGTGCGTCGGCGACGTCACGGGCGATTTTTTTTATGTCCGGCAGCATCTTGTCTTCCAGGTATTCCACTTTCAGGGCCCGGATGGTCGCCTTGAGGACAGCCTGGTCAGGCACGATGTTCGGCGCCGTACCGCCTTCGGTGATGATGGCGCCGATGATATGGCGTTCGGTCAAGGTCTTTTCATAGGCCTTCAGGCGGCCATAGAAATCGACGAGGGCATCGAGGGCATTGACGCCGTGGTAGGTCGCATCGGCGACGTGGGCCGCCTTGCCGAGGAAGGTGAACTGCATGGGGTGCGTCGCATAGGACGTGCCGCCGATATAGGTCTTATCCGTACCGGGATGGACGATGACCGCCGCGTCCAGGCCGTCGAAGACGCCGTGTTCGCTCATATAGACTTTGCTGCCGACGGTCTCTTCGGCCGGACAGCCGTAGACGTGGACCGTCGCCTTGTCGCCGGCCGCTTTGGCAAAGGCCAGGGCCGCGCCAACGCTCATGGCGGCGATGAGGTTATGGCCGCAGCCGTGGCCGATTTCCGGCAGGGCATCGTATTCGGCCAAAAAGCCCATCTGAAAAGGACCGTGGCCGCAGACAGCGTGAAAGGCCGTCGGGAAAGCGTCGGCGACGGGATTGTCGATGGCAAAGCCGCGGTCCTGCAGGATTTTTTTCAGCGTCGCCGATGCGAAGACTTCGTTCATGCCCGTTTCCGGGTGGTCGTGAAGGCTTTCGGCAATGCCGTAGATGACCGGTTTCAGTTCATCTACATAGCGGCAGGCCTGGTCTTTCAAATCTTTATATTCCATGAGAATCTCTCCTATCCAAATTACAGCAGCGTAAAGCGTACGCCGTCCAGGCGGGCTTCGAGACCGGCCATCTGGCCCAGGGGCAGCCAGGCGTTGTCGGCACCGTGGCCGAAGGGCAGGCCCATGACGGCCGGTTTGCCCCACTTGCGGGCATAGGCCTGGAGGACTTCTTTCACCGTCCATTCATAACGGGCGCCTTCGTCAGGGCCGCAGTGGTGGAATTCGCCGAAGGCGATGGCCTGGACGCGGTCGATGAGGCCCGATTCCTCGAACTGGCAGAGCATGCGGTCCAGGGCATAGGCCTCTTCCCCGACTTCTTCCAGACAGAGGATGGCTCCGTCTGGCGGATCGATGGCATAAGGCGTGCCCATGAGGACCGACAGGAGCATCATATTGCCCCCGGCCAGCGGACCCGTGACGGCACCGGGGACGAGGGTTTCCGGCTGGCAGCCCGGCGGCAGCGGCAGTTCCCGCGCTTCATAGGGATGCTGCAGGCCGTAGGCGAACTGCTCTTTCGTATATTCCGAGGCATTGCGGCCCAGGGACATGACCATAGTCCCGTGGATGGGACAGAAGCCGCAGCGCTGGAGGAAGGCCGTATGCAGGGCCGTAATATCGCTGAAGCCGACGAACAATTTGGGATGGGCCGCAATGAGCTTATAGTCCAGCAGCGGCAGGATGCGCGTCGCCCCATAGCCGCCGCGCAGGCAGACGATGGCCTTGACGGCGTCGTCGGCAAAGGCTTCGTTGATATCCCTTGCCCGCAGCCGGTCGGGGCCGGCCAGATAACCGTCAAAGGCAGATACGGATTTCCCGATTTTCAATTCATAGCCGAGGGACCGCAAGAAGGTGAGGCCCTTGGTCACATCGGCACCGGCCAGGGCTGACGACGGGGCAACGACGGCGATGGTGTCGCCAGCTTGCAAAGGTTCTGCATAGGTATACTCCATAAGGCTACTTCCTTTCTGATTCATCGATATAGGCTTTCTTGAAATCGACCAGTCCCAGCGGCGACCAGTGGTAGCCCCTGATATAGGGCTGGGCCACGTAGGGCTGGGTCGTGTAGTACAAGGGGATGATGACGCAGTCGTCGAAGAGCATCTGTTCCGCTTCGTGGAGATAGGCCATGCGCTGTCTTTCGTCGTTGCTGGCCTTGGCTTTGGCAATCAATGCATTATACGCCGGGTTGTGGTACTGGGCGTCATTTTCGTCATCGGCAAAGACGTCGAGGAAGGTCATGGGGTCGATGTAATCGGCGATCCACGACGCCCGGGCCAGCTGGTAGTCGCCTTGGGCGCGGGTGGCCATGAAGACTTTCGATTCCTGGTTGGTAATATTGACGTCGACGCCGAGGTTTTCTTTCCACATGGCCTGCAGGGCTTCGGCTATAGCCTTGTGCATTTCATTGGTATTGAAGAGGAGCGTCACTTCCGGCAGCGGGTGCTGGTCATCGTAACCGGCTTCCTTCAGGAGCTGGCGGGCTTTGGCCGGGTCTTCGGCGATGAGGTTCCCCCCTTCCTTACGGAAATCACGGCCTGTGGCCTTGTCCTTCAGTCCCGGCGGGACCCAGGCGTAGGCCGCTTCCTTTTCACCGCGGACGATGTACTTCATCAGTCCCTGGCGCTGGACGGCCAGGGCAAAGGCCTTGCGGACGCGGACGTCGTCAAAGGGCTTCTTCTGGACGTTGAAGACGTAGTAATAGGCGCCGAGATAAGGTGCAATCTTATAGAGGCCCATCTGTTCCAGCCGTTCCTGGTCGGCCGGCGGCGGTTCGACGGTCATGTTGGCCTGATTGCTTTCGACCAGGGTCAGGCGCGTCGCCTGGGAATCGCTGATGGGGAAATCGAGGTGGTCCAGGATGACCGAACCGGCATCCCAGTAGCGGTCGTTCTTGACGACTTCGATTTCACTGGAATGGTTCCAGGAAACGATTTTATAGGGGCCGCTGCAGACCATGCCGTCCGCATCGGCAGCCCACGTATCGGGCTTGGCTTCGACGAGCTTCCTGGGGACGGGATAATAGCAGTGGAACGCCGTCAGGTTGAGGAAATACGGCGTCGGTTCCTTCAGGCGGACGACCAGGGTCCGGTCATCGACGGCTTTGACGCCGACGGCATCGGCCGAGGCCTTCTTATTGAAATAGTCTTCGGCCTTGTCGATACAAAAGAGCATATAGGCATTTTCCGAAGCTACGTCGGGATCGACGACGCGCTTCCAGGAATATTCGATGTCGCCTGCCGTAATCGGCGTGCCGTCGCTCCATTCGATGCCCGGCCGCAGGTGGAAGGTATACGTCTTGCCATCCGGTGAGATATCCCAGCTTTCGGCCAGGGCCGGCTGGGGTACATCGTCATCGTCGAGGCGGGTCAGGCCTTCAAATATCTGCAGTTCCACATTGCTTTCGACGAGGGCCGTCGTCATGGCCGGGTCCAGCCGCGACGGTTCCGCTTCCAGGACGTAGCTGACCGTATCGGGGTGCTGGATGCCGCAGCCGCTGAAGAGGACGGCCGTCAGCAGGCAGCTCAGGAGTAAGAGTAATTTCTTCATCGTCTGCCTCCTCTCGCATGATGGCAGGCGACGAAGCGGTCGTCTGCGACCTGCCGGAAATGAGGCACGTCGATGCGGCAGACTTCATCGGCGTAGGGACAGCGGGGATGGAAGACGCAGCCCTTGGGCAAGTCGAGGGGGCTCGGCACTTCGCCGCAGACGATGGTCCGGCGCCGGTAGTGCGGGTCCGGCCGGGGCACGGAGGCGATGAGCATCTGAGTATAGGGGTGGAGCGGGTCGTGGAAGACGGCGTCGCCCGGCCCCAATTCGACGAGGCGGCCTAAATACATGACGCCCATGCGGCGGCTCATGTGATGGACCATGGCCAGGTCATGGGCGATGAACAGATAGGACAGGCCCCGTTCCTGCTGCAGGCGCTGCATCATGTTGACGATCTGGACCTGGACGGACACGTCGAGGGCCGAAATAGGTTCATCGCAGAAGACACATTCCGGGTCGACGGCCAGGGCCCGGGCGATGCCGATGCGCTGGCGCTGGCCGCCGCTGAATTCATGGGGATAGCGCTGGGCCGCTTCAGGCCGCATGTCGACCTGTTCCAATAAGGACGCCACGCGCTGACGCCGCTGGCTGTCGTCCTGACAGAGATGGTAGTTGCGCAGGGGCTCGCTGATGATGTCCTCGACGGTCATGCGCGGGTCCAGCGAGGCATAAGGGTCCTGGAAAATCATCTGGACGTGGCGGCGATAGTCGCGGCCCACAGCGCGGTCGGCAATGTCCCTGCCCTTATAGGCAATGGATCCGCCGGTCTTGGCATATAAGCCCAGCAGGGTCCGGGCAAAAGTCGATTTGCCGCAGCCCGATTCGCCGACGAGGCCGACCGTCTCGCCCTGGCCGATGGTCAGGGACAAGTCGTCGACGGCGGTCAGGGTCTTCTTGGGCCGTCCCAGCCAGTCCCGCTGGACGACGAATTGTTTACTGATATGTTTGGCTTCGATGAGGTTCATGGCAATGCCTCCTTGGCCGCGGCGGCCTGGGCCAGCCAGCACGTGTAATGATGGCCCGGTCCGGCTTCTTCCCGCGGCGGCGCCGCCGTCATGCAGGCCTTCATGGCCTGGGGGCAGCGCGGATAGAAACGACAGCCCTCGGGCATGTGGAAGAGGTCCGGCGCCTGGCCGGGGATCCCGGTCAGGGCTTTATCCTTCTGGGCCGGGTCCGGCAGTGACGCCAGGAGGCCCTGGGTATAGGGATGGGCCGGGCGGTAGAAAATATCATCGGCCGTCCCCTCTTCGACGATGGCGCCGGCATACATGACATAAATGCGGCGGCACATCTGGGCGATGACGCCGAGATTATGGGAAATGAGGACGACGGCCATGCCCAATTCCGCCTGGAGGCGCTTGAGGACATCCAGGACCTGGGCTTCTGTCGTCACGTCAAGGGCCGTCGTCGGTTCGTCGGCAAAGAGGAGCCGCGGCGAACAGGACAGGGCCATGGCGATGAGACAGCGCTGGCGCATGCCGCCCGATAATTCATGGGGATATTGATGGAGCCGCTTTTCCGGCGACGTCAGTCCGACGGCTCTGAGCAGTTCCAGGGCCTTGGCTTCACAGGCTTTACGGCCCAGGTGCTGGTGCAGGGCGATGCCCTCGCAGAGCTGGTTGCCGATGGTCAGGACGGGATTGAGCGACGTCATGGGGTCCTGGAAAATCATGGCCATGTCGCGGCCGCGCAGGCGGTTCATCTGCGTTTCCGACAAGGGGATGACATCGCGGCCGTCCCAGAGGATCTGGCCGCCAGTATATTCCGTCGCTTCAGCCGGCAGCAGCTTCATGGCCGCCTGGGACGTGACGGATTTACCGCAGCCCGATTCGCCGACGATGCCGACGGTTTCGCCGGGATTGACGGTCAGCGATACGTCGTGGACGGCTTCCAGCAGTCCCCGGTAAGTATGGAAAGAAATGGTCAGATGGCGTACATCTAATAAGGCTTGCATTAGCGTCCCTCCTTCTGGTTCTGCGGGTCCAGGGCGTCGCGCAGGCCGTCGCCGAGGAACATGAAGCCCAGCATGGTGATGCACAGGGCCAGGGCCGGGAAGACGAGCTGGAACGGGAAGGAGCGCATACTATTGATACCTTCTGAAGCCAGGACACCCCAGCTGGCCATGGGCGCCGATACGCCGAGGCCGATGAAACTCAGGAAGGCTTCTGTAAAAATCGCGTCGGGAATGGACAAGGTCAGGGTGACGATGATCGGCCCGACGCAGTTGGGAATCATATGACGGCAGAGGATATGCCACGTCGACGTCCCGCAGGAGCGGGCGGCCATGACGTATTCCTGCTGCTTCAGGCTGAGGATCTGGCCGCGAACGATGCGGGCCATGTTGAGCCAGTAGGCAATGCCCAGGGCCAGGTAGATGTTGAGCAGGCCCGGCTTGAAGACGACCATGAGCAAAATGACGTAGAGCAGCATGGGAATGGAATAGAGGATGTCGACGATATGCATCATGATCTGGTCCGTCCGGCCGCCGACGAGGCCGGCAATGCCGCCGTAGATGACGCCGATGAAGACGTTGATCAGGCTGGCGACGAGGCCGATGGACAGGGAAATGCGGGCGCCGTAGAGGACGCGGACGAAGAGGTCACGGCCCAGGGAATCCGTACCGAACCAGTGCGCAGCCGACGGCCAGGCATTGGCTGCCGTCAAATCCTGGTCGGCATAAGTATAGGGCGCCAGCCAGGGGCCGGCAATGGCCAGGAGGCTCATGACGACGACGATGGCCAGGCCCCATAAGGCCAGGCGGTTCTTCTTCATCTGCCGCCAGCCCCGGTCGCGCAGGGTCTGGGGCGGTACATAGGGTTCCGTCCGGTCAGCAGCCGTAAGCGGTGTAAAATCCATCATCAGCCCTCCTTCTTTCCATCCATGGTGATCCGCGGGTCCAAGAGCGGATAAATGACATCGATGAGTAAATTCATCATCATGATGAGGAAACTGTAAAAAATCGTAATGCCCAAGATGACCGTATAGTCGCGGTTATAAATGCTGGTGACGAAGTGGCGTCCCAGGCCGGGTATGGCGAAAATCGTCTCGACGATGAAGCTCCCCGTCATGAGGGCCGCTGCCAAAGGGCCGATATAACTGACGACAGGCAGCAGGGCGTTGCGCAGGGCATGGTGGCAGATGAGGGACCGCGTGCCGATGCCCCGCGACCGGGCCGTGCGGATATAGTCCTGTCCCAGGGCATCGAGCAGGCTCGACCGGGTCAGGCGCATGATAAAGGCCGTCGGCTGGGCCGCCAGGGCCAGGGCCGGCAGGATGACGTAAGCCGGCCCCTTCCACAGGGCCGCCGGCAGGATGGGCCAGGTAAAGGCGAAGAGCTGGATGAGGACCGCTGCCAGGATGAAACTGGGCACAGAGACGCCCAGGGTGGCGCCGACCATCATGGTGTAGTCGATCCAGGTATTCTTATACCAGGCCGCGGCCATGCCGGCCAGGACGCCGGTACCGATGGCCAAAAAGAGGCTGATGAGCCCCAGCTGGGCCGATACGGGAAAGGTTTCGGCAATGATATCGTTGAAGGTCTTGCCGGGATACTTATAAGAAGGCCCCAAGTCGAGGACGGCTGCATGGCGGACGTAATCGACGTACTGGGACCATAAGGGCTCGTCAAGGTGATATCGGGCTTCGACGGTTGCCATGACGGCCGGCGGCAGCTTCTTTTCCTGCGTAAACGGGCCGCCTGGGATGGCATGCATGAGGCCAAAAGTAATGGTGATGATCGCCCATAAGACGACACAAGCGCCGGCCAGGCGCTTTGCAAGGTACATGGCCAATTCAGGTTCCTTCCTTTCCAACATAGATATTATTCATTATAAGGCTGTGTTCCCATCGTGACAAGTTGTAATTCCCGAAAAGGCGGCGTATAATAAGAAGTTAGCACGTTAACAATCCATACGAGAAAGGTGATCGCCGTGAACTGGAAATTCTGTCTGGCCATTCTGACCTGCAACGTCGTCTTCATGTCTTCAAGCTATACCATGCTCATCCCCTTCCTGCCCATGTACCTGACGCGGGAACTGGGCGTCGATGCGGCCTCGGTCAACATCTGGTCCGGTGTCGTCTTTTCGTCGACCTTCCTCATCAGCGCCATCATGGCGCCTATCTGGGGACGCATGGCCGACCGGCGGGGCAAGCGGCTCATGGCCATCCGCGCCAGCCTGCTCTTATCGATCAGCTATTTTCTCGGCGGCATCGTCACGTCGCCGCTGCAGCTGACGTTCATGCGCATGTTCCAGGGCTTCGCGTCGGGCCTGTGGCCGATGGAACTGGCCATCATGACCATCTATGCACCGCCGAAGAAATTGGGCATCTGCCTGGGCATCATGCAGGGCGCCCTGACGGCAGGCGGCATCATCGGCCCCCTCTTCGGCGGCATCCTGGCCGAAGCCTTCGGCATGCGCATGTCCTTCTTCCTGGCAGCCGGCGCCCTGTTCCTCAACTTCGTCGTCCTAGTCTTCTTCATCAAAGAACCGCCGACGGATACAGCCGCAGCGGATACGGCCGCAGCCGGGGCAGAAGGCGAAAAGGTCAGCCTCTGGAAGATTCCCGTCATCCGCCTGATGCTGGTCAGTGCCGCCCTGGTCCAGGTCGTCATCCTCATCGTCCAGCCCATATTGACGACATACATCTCCCACCTGGCCGGCGAGCTGGACAACCTGGTCTTCATTTCAGGCCTCATCTTCTCACTAGGCGGTTTTTCCAGCGCCATTACGGCACCGCTCTGGGGGCGCTTCGGCCAGCATCACGGTTTCGTCAAGGCCCTGCGCCTGTCCCTGGTCCTGGCGGGGATCTTCTTCTTCGTCCAGGCCATCCCGGACACGCTGTACGCCTTTGCGGCCAGCCAGTTCGCCATCGGCCTCTTCTTCTCCGGCATCTATCCGTCTATCAACGCCATCCTGGCCGAAAAGACCAGTGCCAGCATCAAAGGGCGCGTCTTCGGCCTGATGTTCTCAGCCCAGCAGGTCGGGGCCATGGGCGGCCCCATCCTGGGCGGCGTCATCGCCACCTTCCTGGGCATGAAATACGTCTTCCTGGCAGCCGGCGCCCTGCTGCTGTTCATCAGTATCGCTGTCCAGCGCAAAGCCCGCCAGCTCCACGAAGCCTAGCCCCGCGTGCCGCGGTTATGGGTGTAATTGGGCAGGAGCTTCGGCGACAGGATGTCGTCATCGACGCGGGCTTCTGCCCGTTCTTCGTCGAAACGGCGGACGTGGTCCAGCGTCCCTTTCCCAGTATGGGCCGTCTGGCTGTAAGAAGCCGCTTCCGTCCCGGCAATGCGGCCGAAGACGATGATATCCAGGAGACTGTTGCCCATGAGGCGGTTCGTCCCGTGGATGCCGCCGACGTCTTCGCCGGCAGCGTAGAGGCCGGGTATCTTCGTTTCGCTCTTGGCGCCGATGCAGATGCCGCCATTCTGGTAATGCAGGGTCGGATAGACCAGGATGGGCTGCTTGCGGATATTGATGCCGAATTTTTCATACATGTGGATCATGGCCGGCAGGCGCTTTTCCATGGTCCCTTCGCCGTTGATGAGGTCGACCATGGGCGTGTCGAGCCAGACGGCCGGCCCGTGGAGGGCATAGACGCCCTTGTCCCGTTCCTGACATTCGCGGATGATGGCCGCAGCGACGACGTCACGCGTTTCCAGGGGATGGAGGAAGGCTTCGCCGTTCTTATTGACCAGCATGGCCCCGAGGGAGCGGACCTTTTCCGTCACTAAAGCGCCGTAGATCTGCGGCGGATAGGCGGCGCCTGTCGGATGGTACTGGATGGCGTCGGCATAGATGAGGGGCACGCCGGCACGGTAGGCCATGACCAGGCCGTCGGCTGTCGAACCGTAGTGGTTGGACGTCGGGAAGCCCTGGTAATGGAGACGGCCGGCGCCACCGGTTGCGATGATGACGCTCTTGGCGCGGACGACGTGGTATTCCCGGGTATCGAAATCGTAGAGGACGGCACCGGCCGCCTTCCCTGCTCCGTCGAGGAGGAGTTCCACAGCCGGTGAATATTCGACGACGTCGACGCCGGCATTGCGCACTTCGTCGCGGAGGACGCGCATGATTTCCGCCCCTGTATAGTCGCCGCAGGCGTGCATACGCTTGCGCGACGTGCCGCCGCCATGGGTCGTGACCATGGAGCCGTCGCTGTTCTTGTCGAAGAGGACGCCCAGCGAGCTGAGCCACTGGATGGCTTCCGGCCCGTGGAGGACGAGTTCGGCCAGCAGTTCAGGCTTGTTCTTATAATGGCCGCCGCCGATGGCGTCGAGATAGTGGGCCGCCGGCGAATCGCTTTCCTTGTCGGCTGCCTGGATGCCGCCTTCGGCCATGCCCGTATTGGCATCGCCTATGCGCAGTTTCGTCGCCATGAGGACCTTGGCGCCGTGCCGGGCCGCTTCGATGGCAGCCGCCGCACCGGCGCCGCCACCGCCAATGACCAGGACATCCGTTTCGAACTGGATATGGTCCAAGTCGACGTCGGCCGTATCCATGCGGCTCTTGCCCAGCAGCAGGGCGGCCAGTTCCTTCGGCACTTTATCGCCTTTATTGGGGCCGACAGTCAGGACGGCAAAGCCTTCTTCATGGTAATCCGGATGGTACTGGCGCAGGAGTTCCCCCTTCTCTTCTGCCGTAAAGCGCGGCAGTTCTTCAGATAAACGGATATTCCGCGTAGCTTCGACCCGCGCCTGGGAAGCCCGCATTTCTTCTGTATAAATCATGATCGTCCCCCTATTTCTCAATATCCCGCGATTCATATAAGCGGCGCAGTTCATCGTCACCGGCTGCCATCAGATGCTGGACGTCGGCCACGAACTGGCCTTCCCGGATGGCCTGGACGCGCTGGTCCAGGTGCTTGCTCTTCTTGGCGATGTACTTGCCCATGAGGCGCCGTGCCAGGAGGCCGACGGCACCGTGACTGATCTTGGCCGGGCAGCTGGCAGCGCAGATGTTGCAGCAGACACAGCGGAAGGATTCCTTGGCACAGCCGGCATAATCACCGCGCTGGGCCAGGGCGATGTACTTCATGACCTGGATGCCCTGGGGACAGTTCCGCGTACAGGCGTTGCAGTGGATGCAGTTGTAGATTTCCGGATAGAGCTGGCCGACGACGTTGCCGGCTACGGGCAGGTCGTCCATATCGTAGGTTTCTTTCTTGATGGGAAACGATTCCAGGCGGCCGACGCACATGCCGTCTTCGACCTTCGTCTGGCAGGCCAGGGCCGAATGAGTCTCCGTCTGGCCCTGCAGGCGGTAAACGACGGCACAGGCCCCGCAGAACCCGCTGCGGCAGCCGCAGCCGCGGACCAGGCGGAACCCGGAATATTCCATGGCCCGCATGATCGTCAGATCTTCAGGGACCGAAAACTTCTTGCCCAGTAAATAGACCGTTACCATTTTCATAATGATAAAAACTCCTTTGTGAATGAATGGCAAAAGGGCTTGTCGTACACGACAAGCCCTTTTTTAGTTGCTAGTGGCTAGTTGTTAGCGATTACTCCAGTACTTCCAACAGGCAGTCACCGCTGATGATGGCCTGGCCTTTGGTGGCGTAGATTTCACCGACTGTGCCGTCGATAGGCGACGTGATGGTCGTTTCCATCTTCATGGCTTCGGTAACGACTAAGGGTTCGCCTTTCTTGACTTTCTGGCCCTTGGTGACCAGGACTTTGACGACAGACCCGGACAGGGTTGCGCCGATGTCGCCGGCTTTGTCGGGGTCAGCCTTGCGGCGGGTGACGGTCTTCATGTCGACGCTCTTATCCTGGACCTGGATTTCGCGTTCAGCACCGTTGAACATGAAGGTAATCGTGCGGACACCACTGTCATCGGGATCGCTGATGTTGATGAGGGTGATGATGAGGTCCTTCCCTTCTTCGATTTCAACGTGGACTTCTTCGTTCTTCTTCATGCCGAAGAAGAAGGTCGGCGTATCGAGGACGCTGACATCGCCGTATTTCTTGACCGTTTCGTTGAAGTCCTTGAAGACTTTCGGATACTGGCAGTACGCGTTGATGTCTTCGTCTTCGTGTTTATAACCGGCATCGGTCAATTTCTTGCGGATAGCTTCGAAATCGACAGGAGCCAGGCTCTTGCCCGGGCGTTCCGTAAGGGGTTTCTTGCCTTTCAGGACGATCTTCTGGAGTTTTTCCGGGAAGCCCTGATAAGGAATGCCGATGCGGCCTTCAAAGAATTCGACGACAGACTGCGGGAAGTCGAGGACGTCGCCTTTATCATAGACATCCTGTTCCGTCAGGTTGTTCTGGACCATGAACAAGGTCATGTCGCCGACGACTTTCGACGACGGCGTAACTTTGATGATGTCGCCGAACATCATGCTGACCGTGTGGTACATCTTCTTGATTTCGTTCCAGCGGTCGCCGAGGCCGACGGCTTTGGCCTGCTGGCGCAGGTTGGAGAACTGGCCGCCCGGCATTTCATGCTGGTAGACTTCCGTGTTCGGATACGCATCGGCTTTGTCGACGCCCTTATAGTACGGACGGACAGTAGCCCAGTAACGGGACATTTCTTCCATGGCATCGACGTCGATGTCGGGCTGGCGGTCCTTGCCGCTCAAAGCGTAGTACAAGGTGCTCATGCTCGGCTGGCTCGTGCCGCCGGCAAAGGCGGAATAAGCGACGTCGACGATGTCGACACCGGCGTCGATGGCGCGGTCATACGTGCAGATGGCGTTGCCCGAACCGTCGTGGGTATGGAGATGGATAGGCAGGTCGACGGCATCTTTCAGGGCCGATACCAGGCGGTAAGCGGCTTCCGGTTTTAAGAGACCGGCCATATCCTTGATGGCGATGATATTGGCGCCGGCATCCTGCAATTCCTTGGCCATGTTGACGTAGTATTTCAGATCGTATTTATCGCGGGCCGGGTCGAGGATATCGCCAGTGTAGCAGAGGGCGACTTCGGCGAGCTTGTTGTTTTCGCGGACGGCCTGGATCGTGCCATACATGTTGTCCAGGCTGTTGAGGCTGTCGAAGACGCGGAAGACGTCGATGCCGTTCTTGGCCGACAGGTCGATGAAGTTCTTGACGACGTTGTCGGGATAGCTCGTGTAGCCGACGGCATTGGCACCGCGGACGAGCATCTGCAAGAGGATGTTCGGCGCTTTCTTGCGCATCTGGCGCAGGCGGACCCACGGGTCTTCATAGAGGAAGCGGTAGGCTACGTCGAAAGTAGCGCCACCCCAGCATTCATAGGAGAAGAGGTTCGGCAGTTTCTTGGAAGCTGCTTCCAGGACGCGGAGCATATCGATGGAGCGGACGCGTGTCGCAAACAGGGACTGATGGGCGTCACGCATGGTCGTATCGGTAAAGAAGACTTTCTTCTGGTCTTTGATCCACTGGGAGAATTTTTCCGGTCCCATGGCATCGAATTTCTGCTTCGTCCCATCCGGATACGGGCCGGCAACAGGCGTCGGCAGTTCCAGGGCTTCAAATTCCGGTTTGTCCTGATGGCCAGCGTCGGCATAACCGTTGATGGTCGTATCGCCGATGTATTTGAGGAGCTTCGTGCCGCGGTCCTGGACGACGGGCAGGTTGAACAGTTCCGGATGGTCGTCGATGAAGCTGACGTTATACGTACCGGCGATGAATTCCGGACTCTTGAGGACGTTGATCAAGAAGCCGATGTTGGTCTTGACGCCGCGAATACGGAATTCCTTGAGGACGCGGAGCATCTTTTCAGCTGCTTCCTTATGGGTCCGGCCATAAGTCGTCGTCTTGACCAGCAGCGAATCGTAGTACGGCGTGATGATGGCGCCGGTGTAGGCATTGCCGCTGTCGAGGCGGACGCCAAAGCCGCCGCCGCTGCGGTATACCATGATTTTGCCCGAATCAGGCATGAAGTTGTTCATTGGATCTTCCGTCGTGATACGGCACTGGATGGCGTCGCCCAGGCAGCGGACGTCGTCCTGGGACTTGATGTCGATTTCGTCGCTGTCGAGGGCGTAGCCTTCGGCGACTTTGATCTGGGTCTGGACGATGTCGATGCCCGTGATCATTTCCGTAACGGTATGTTCGACCTGTACGCGCGGGTTGACTTCGATGAAGTAGAATTCGCCGTCCGGCGTAACCAGGAATTCGACCGTCCCGGCGTTGACGTAATGGACGTTCTTCATCAATTTCAGGGCAGCGTTGCAGATTTTCTGGCGCAGTTCGACAGGCAGGGCCGAAGCCGGAGCCGTTTCGACGACTTTCTGATGACGGCGCTGGATGGAGCAATCCCGTTCAAAGAGGTGGATGACGTTGCCGTGTTCGTCGCCCATGATCTGGACTTCGACGTGTTTCGGATTGACGATGCATTTTTCCAAATAAATTTCATCGCTGCCAAAAGCCAGTTTGGCTTCCGATTTGGCGCGGTCATAAGCATCGCGAAGGTCTGCCATGCGGTCGACCATGCGCATGCCGCGGCCGCCGCCGCCGTTGACGGCTTTGAGCATGATTGGGAAACCGACCTGCTTGGCGAATTTTTCGACTTCCGCATAGTTCATGACCGGGCCGTCGCTGCCAGGGATGTACTGGATACCGGCCTTCTTCGCCTGGATACGGGCGTTGATCTTATCGCCAAACATGATGAGGTGTTCGACTTTAGGCCCGATGAAGATAATGCCTTCTTCTTCACAGCGTTTGGCCAGGTCCGCATTTTCAGACAAGAAGCCGTAGCCCGGATGAATGGCATCGACGTCGTGTTCGTGAGCAATGCGGATAATATCTTCAATATCTAAATATGCATCTACCGGTTTTTTACCTTCACCGACGAGATACGATTCATCTGCACGGAAACGATGCAGGGACAACGAATCTTCTTTGGAATAAATAGCTACAGTACGGATTCCCAGTTCATTACAAGCCCGAAAAACACGAATAGCAATTTCTCCGCGGTTGGCAACTAAAACCGAACGAATTTTTTTCATGAAAATACCCTCCTGCTTAGAAATATTAAGTCAAGACCGGTAAACGCACAGATGTCCACTCCCATACATTCACCGCTTTCTTCATTATAACAAAATAGGAAAACATTACAAGGGACGGCACACTTTGTCTTTATAAAAATACTGTATACAAGTCATGTTTCTCCGCCCTTTTCGTCGTTTTCCCGGCTTCCCCTGTTTGTCACTTTCATGACGATGCTTGTTCCTTCATATAAGACAATCATGGGGACGGCAATGCACGTCTGAGTGAAGATATCCGTCGTCGGCGACACGACACCGGCAAAGACGAAAGCCAGGAGGACGAAGACGCGGCGCTTGGCCCTGAGCATAACCGGCGTCACCAGGCCCAGGCGGGACAGGACCAGGAGGACCAGGGGCAGTTCAAAGCCCAGGGCGAAGGGCAGCAGGAAGGCGATGAAGAAAGACAGGTACGACGCCAGGGAGAACATGGGCTGCAGGGAAGCCGTGGCAAAGCCCATGAAGAACTGGACCGCCGCCGGCAGGACGAAGAAAAAGGCAAAGGCCGAACCGCCATAGAACAGGAGCAGTGCCGACGGAATGAACCACAAGGCCGTCGTCACTTCCCCGCCACGCAGGGCAGGCCGCAGGAAGCGCCAGAACTTGAAGCAGTGGATGGGCAGGGTCCCGATGAAACCGGCAAAGGCGGCGATCTCTATATAAGAAAAAAAGACTTCTGCCGGATTGAGGAAATACAATTTCCCGGCAGGAGCCGAAATGACGGCGATGATATCTTCAGCATATATATAGGAAATAATACTGCCCACCAGCCAGGCCACGAGGCAGACGATGATGCGCCGCCGCAATTCCTCCAGATGGAAAGTAATAGGAGCTCGTTCTTCAGACATGGGATTTTCCTTTCAGGTGTATAAAAGGGCTTGTCGTATGACGACAAGCCCTTTTAAGTTGGTAGTAGTTAGTTGTTAGTGGTTAGCGGATGGCTTTAAATTTAAACCTTTCTCTGCAAACTACAAACTCTGTACTACAAACTAATCATACATAATGTACGCGCGACGGGTCGTAGCGGTCTTCGCGGGGTTTTTCTTCGGCCGTAGCCTGGGGATAGCCCATGGCGACGATGGCGAACGGGGTCAGGCCCTGAGGAACGCCGAGGGACCGGCGGACGAGGACTTCGCGGGCCTTATACGGGGCGACGCCGAGCCATACGGCACCGAGGTCGAGGTGTACTGCTTCGAGCAGGATGTTTTCGACAGCTGCGCTGAGGTCGAGGTTGATAAAAGCCGGAAAACGCATGTTTTCATCGCGGGAACAGACGACGATGGCCAAAGAAGCACCGGCAGCACAGCCGGCATAGGGACTGCAGTGGGACAGGTCCTGGATGACCCGTTTGTCGCGGACGACGTAAAATTCCCAGGGCTGCTGGTTCCCAGCCGAAGGAGCGGCCATAGCGGCGCGCAGTAACTGTTCTATCTTTTCATCTTCTACCATGGTCGGTAAAAATTTACGGATACTCCGTCTGGCAAAGATTTCGTTCATGTGAATCGACTCCCTCCTATAATCATATGTCTATCTCATTATAACATATCTAGATAGAAAGAAAAAGAAGTTGGAGAGGTTAACCTCTCCGGCCTTTCAGGCCACCTCTCCTATCAGGAGAGGCTTACATCACGAAGACAAAAAAAGGCTTGCCGCTATGCGACAAGCCTCTTTGCTTGGTGCCGAGGGAGGGACTTGAACCCTCACGGTGTTACCCGCCTGATTTTGAGTCAGGTGCGTCTGCCATTCCGCCACCCCGGCATATCTCTTGTGCCCGGCACATAGTATTTCAGTGCTTGGCACAAGAAGAATTATACCATAACTAACGGAATCGTCAAGTATTTTTTTTGAAAATTTTTACGACTTAATGGCCAGCCGGTACTTTTTCTTCCGAATCTTCGGCTACGACCATTTCTTCTTCTTTCAGATGAGCGAAGTATTTCTTCGTTTCGGCGACGACGACGCCAGACAGGCCGATGAGGGCGATGAGGTTCGGGATAGCCATGAGGCCGTTGACGATATCAGCCAGGACCCAGATGACGTCGAGTTTGATGAACGCGCCGCAGGCGACGAGGGCGATGAAGATGATGCGGTACGGCATGATGCCTTTGACGCCGACGAGGTATTCGACGCAGCGTTCACCATAGTAGTTCCAGCCGAGGATGGTCGTGAAGGCGAACAAGGTCAGGCCGACGCAGAGGATGATGCTGCCGTAGGTCGGGAAAGCCATGGTGAAAGCCGCATTGGTCAGGGCTGCGCCATTGACGTCGCCCATCCAGGCACCGCTGACGACCAGGACCAGACCGGTCAAGGTGCAGATGATGATGGTGTCGATGAAGGTACCGGTCATGGAAATGAGGCCCTGTTCAGCCGGCCATTTCGTCTTGGCCGCAGCGGCTACGATAGGCGCACTGCCCAGGCCCGATTCATTGGAGAAGACGCCGCGGGCGACACCGTTGCGCATAGCAACCAGTACCGTGGCACCGAGGAAGCCGCCAGCTGCAGCCGTCGGGGTAAAGGCGCTGACGATGATCTGTTCGACAGCAGCCGGGATCTGGTCGGCAAAGACGACGAGGAAAGCGACCGTAGAAACGACATAGATGACAGCCATGGCCGGGACGATCTTGGAAGCGACACGGGCGATGGACTGGAGGCCGCCGATGGTGATGGCAGCGACGAGGATGGTCAGGACGATAGCCGTGTATTCGACGGGGATGCTCGTCGTCAGGCGCGTGATTTCAACGATGGAATTGACCTGAGCGAAGGTCCCGATACCGAAGAAGGCGACGAGGACGCCGAAGAAGGCGAACAAGAAAGCCAAGGGCTTGTATTTCTTGCCCAGGCCGTTTTCGATGTAGTACATCGGACCGCCGGCGATATCGCCGTTCTTGTCGACCGTGCGGTATTTGACGGCCAGACAGCCTTCGGCGTATTTCGTGGCCATGCCGACGAAAGCAGCCATCCACATCCAGAAGATAGCGCCCGGGCCGCCGGCATGGACGGCCGTAGCGACGCCGACGATGTTGCCTGTCCCGACCGTAGCGGCCAGGGCCGTGCACAGGGCCTTGAAGCTATCTACGTCGCCTTCACCCTGGTTCTTGGCCGTGAAGATGAGCTTCAGCGCTCTCGGCAGGCGGAAGACCTGGAGCAAATGGAGGCGGACAGTCAGCATCAGGCCGGTGCCGATGAGCAGCACCAGCAAGGGCGGACCCCAGACAAAACTATCAATGGCATTCAACGTTTCTAACATCTTTCATACTCCCCTTTTGTTATGGTAATTATAATGACATGAAAAAAGACCTATCATCATCACTCTGAAGATAGGTCCTAAGGGTCGCAGAAAAAGAAAGGTCGTTCTGCCAGCTCTGTCCTTTTGCCTGAGAGATTAGGAATCGCTTCCTTGCACCTTCGGCGCCCAAACGGGACTCTCCAGAGTCGTGTCCACACACGGTCCCACCCCTTTGCGGGGGCACCTGAGAGTTTGACTCCGTCGGTAGGCATTGCCTTCTCCCGTGTGTTTCGTTCACGCAATATGTATGATGTGATTGTTATTATAAACCGGCTTCTTAAAAAATGCAAGCCCTTTACGGAAATTTGTCCGTATTCAGCGAACTTTCTTTACAAATCTGTGTCAGAAAAGGCGTACGGCAGGAGCTGATTCATCGTGACGACGCACCATTCCCCTTTCAGGTTGGCCATGATGACCTTGGGGATATGGAATTCGGCCATGACCTGCCGGCAGGCGCCGCAGGGCGAACAGGGGCCGGGCGTATCGGCGACGATGGCAATAGCCGTAAAGTCCCGCTCCCCTTCGGATACGGCCTTGAAGATAGCCGTCCGTTCGGCACAGTTGCCCAGGGGATAACTGGAATTCTCGATATTGCAGCCGCCATAGACTTTCCCCGACGCGGCCAGGACGGCGGCGCCGACGGGAAAATGAGAATACGGGCTGTACGAATGAGCGCGGTAGGCTTTCGCTTTTTCTATGAGTTCTTCATCAGTCATAGTGACAGCCATCCTTTCAAGTGGTCCATGACCCGGTCGGCCGTCTGCTGCCATTTGAGCGGCGTCAGGGCGATATGACCCTGGCGGATGCAGGCGACATCGCTGTCGTCGGGAGCCGTCGTCATGTCGATATCGCCGACGATACGATAGCAGACGCTGCCGTCGAGGTCGCGTTTCTCAGCGATGACATTGTGGTAAATCTGGACCGTCTGGGGCACGACGCGGACGTTGTCCAGGCTGACATCCCCTTCTGGCGGCACGTTGATGTTGGCGATGCCCGGGAAGCGACCTTTGACGACGAGCTTCTGGACCAGGTCCCAGACGAGGTGAGCCGTCTGGGCGCAGCGTTCATCGGTCATGCCCAGCATGGATACGGCAAAGGCCGGCAGGCCGTAATACGGCCCTTCCATGGCCGCCGACACGGTCCCGGAATAGAGGACGTCGCTGCCCAGGTTATAGCCGTCGTTGATGCCGGAAATGATGAGGTCCGGTTTATCTTCTTTGAGGAAATATTCCATGGCCATCTTGACGCAGTCTACAGGCGTACCGGATACGGCGATTTCCCGGATTCCCGGTACCGTCGATTCGTCGCGGCAGTAGAGGGACTTGTTGATGGTCATGGAATGAGACGCCGCACTGCGCTGGCCATTGGGCGCAACGACAGTCAGGCGGCAGTCATGGGATGCCAGTTCCCGCTTCAGCGTCTGAAGGCCCGGCGCCTTCAATCCGTCATCATTGGTCAACAAAATATGCATAGTCTATCTCCTTACTTCTTATTTTCTTTACGCAATAAGGCCGCGCTTTCATAAGACAGGGCCCGCGTGTGCAGGGTGTGGCTCCATTTCATCTTGTGCCGGTCTTTGAAACCGAGGAAGTTGACAGGAATCCAGCTGTACATGAAAATCGGATAAATAATGAGGTATGCCCATGATTTCGGCGGCACCTTGATCTGCAAGAGGACGATGACCGGAATGAGGTACTGGCCAACACCGATGATGGTCCAAATCTGGACGGGCACGATGGCATTGAGGATATTCGTATAGAAAGGCAGGTACGAATTAATCGAAGCCAGGACGGCGTAAATGGTCGAAGCCATCATGAAAAATGGCTGGGACAAGGTGACGATGCCGTCGAGCATGCGGATGTTGCCGGTCTTGATGCCCCGGGCGAAGAGCTTGGGAATGAAGCGTTCGCCGCAGTCACACTGGCCCTGGGCCCAACGCTTGCGCTGGCGGCAGGACTGCATGAAGCCGACGACCTTTTCGTCGTAAATGATGGCATCATGGGCCCAGCAGGTGCGGACGCCTTCGAGGAGGACTTTCATGGAAAATTCCATGTCTTCCGTCAGGCAGTCGCAGCCCCAGCCGTACTTGCGGACGATTTCCGTGGCGATGCACATGCCCGTGCCGCCCAGGGCCGTGGACAAGCCGATGTTGTACTTGGCCAGGTGCCACATGTGGTTGATGAGCCAGAAGGCGATGGAAAAGGTGCCGGCAATCCACGAGTCCGTCGGATTCTTGGAATCCATATAGCCCTGGATGACCTTTTCCCCCTTGCAGAGGTGGTTGTTCATTTCCCGCAGGAATTCCGGATGGACCAGGTTGTCCGCATCGAAGACGACGAAGGCGTCATACTGCTTCTCCTGGGCCAGCATCTGCGAGAACATCCAGTCCAGGGCATAACCCTTGCCGACCTGTTCCTTGTTGGTCCGCACCTTGACGATGGCCCCGTGCTCGCGGCAGATGTCGGCCGTATGGTCCGTGCAGTTGTCGGCGACGACGTAGATGTCGTACATATCCTTCGGATAGTGGAGCTGTTTCAGATTGTCGATGAGCTGCCAGACGACTTTTTCTTCATTATGCGCGCAAATAACGGCAGCGAAGGTATTCTTAGGCGCTACCGTAATGCGTTCCCGCCGCTTCATGAGGCCGAAGCAGGCGAGGATGAAATAATAGAGGGAATAAAAAACGATGATGACCTGTATGGGTATCATGATGATATCCAAGATGTGTTCCATATGCGACTCTCCCTAAAGACTTAGCGAGCAGCTGCGACGTTCATGGCCGTATTGACTAACCCGAAGACGATATACAGTAAGAAAGGCATGGTGATGATCAGATGGAAGTCAACGAAGACCAGGACCAGAACGCCGAAGATGAGAGAAATGGCCAGGGCCGATTTGTGGAGCACGTCCGGGCTGGCCCCTTTGAAATCGGGGTTGTGGACCTTGCTGACCAGATGGTAGCCCAGGAGGACGACGAAGATGGCCAGCAGCCATGCCGGCAGGACGGCGCCGGAAATGACGTACGTCGCAATGAGGCAGCCGCCATTAGGAATCGGCATGCCCTGGAAATAGCCGTGGATGACGCCGGTGTTGAGGTTGAACCGGGCCAGGCGGATACCGCCGAGAGCGGCGTAGATGATGGCCGGGATGGCGCCAATCCAGCCCAGGGACTGGAGCGAATAAGAATAGATCAGGAAAGCCGAAGCGGCCCCAAAGGATACGACGTCGGATAAGGAGTCGAGTTCCTTGCCGAAATCACCGGCGACGCCAAGGGCGCGGGCCGAGCGGCCGTCGCAGGCGTCGCAGACCATGGCCAGCAGGATGCAGACACCGGCCCAGGTATAGAGCCCGTGGAGGGTCATGATCATACTCAGGACCCCGAAGCTGAGGTTTCCTGACGTAAACAGACATGGTATTACATTTTTCATTAGACTATCCTCCCTATGACGGATTCACCAGCACGGACCTTCTGGCCCTTCTTGACGGTGATTTCCACATTGTCGCGGACATAGATTTCTGCACACGACCCGAATTTGATCATGCCGTAAAGCTGGCCGTGCTGCAGTTCATCGCCCAAGGTGACCCAGGAGACGATGCGCCGCGCCAGGATGCCGGCAATGATGGTGACCAGGATATCCGTATGGGCTGAATGGATGCCGATGGAATAGCGTTCGTTTTCATAGCCGACGCCTTCTTTATAAGCCGGACGGAAGCGGCCGCACGTATACTGCTGGAAATCAATGGTCCCCGGCAGCGGTGCCCGGTTGACATGGGCATCGAAGATGGACAGGAAAATGATGATTTTCCGGCACTTCTGGTTGAGATAGGCATCTTCTTCCACTTCTTCGACGCCGACGACAGTCCCGTCAGCCGGCGACACCAGGAGATGGTCGTCTGTCGGCATGGTCCGGCTGGGGTTGCGGAAGAAATAGGTGAAATACGCAGCCAGCAGCAGCAGCGGAACCACGGCGTAGGCGTTGATGAAATAGCCTGCTGCCACAGCCAGTAACAGAGGCACGATAATGAAGGGGTATCCGTCTTCTACGATATAAGGTTTGTTCAAGACATCACTTTTCAACTCATCACCTCATCACTTAGGCCGGCCGCCCAGCTTGACAGCCGCGACGAATTTCGGCAGCGCCAGCATGCGTTTGAACCGCGTCGGCTCCTTCAACAGGCGATAGAGCCATTCCAGGCGGTTGTCCTGCATCCATTTCGGAGCCCGGCCGGCTTTGCCAGCCAGGACGTCGAAGGTCCCGCCGACGCCCATACAGACGCAGGGGCCGAGTTCGTAGAGATGCTCAGATATCCATTTTTCCTGTTTCGGCACGCCGAGGGCGACCAAGAGGATGCGCGTCCCCTTGCTGCGGATATCTTCGATGATACCCTGTTCTTCGTCAGCCGAAAAGAATCCCGAATGAGTCCCTACGATGTTCAGGGACCCCAGTTGCTGCTGCACATTGGCCGCAGCCTGTTCGGCAATGCCCGGGGCACCGCCAAAGAAGTAGACAGCCGTTTGGCGTGCGGCTGCTTCTTGGAGCAGACTGCACGCCAAATCGACACCTGTCACGCGTTCTTTAAATTTCTTGCCCTGCTGTTCTGCAGCCCACAGGACGCCGGCCCCATCGGGAACTACCAGGTCGGCATGCTGGAGGATATGGGCCAGTTCGCGGTCCGTCTGGGCCCGCATGACCATTTCTGCATTGGCCGTCGCAATGGAAGCGGCCCGGCCTTCGTCGATGCACTTAAAGGCCAGGTTCCGGGCTTCTTCCATAGTGACGTTCCATATGGGGATGGACAAGATATCGATTGTACTAATCAACGTATCCCTCCGCCCTGCTTAGTTTACGCTGTAGTTCGGAGCTTCTTTCGTGATGTTGACATCGTGAGGATGGCTTTCACGAAGACCGGCTGCGGTGATCTGGATGAACTGCGTATTTTCAATCATTTCTTTAATGTTGTGGCAGCCACAGTAGCCCATGGATGCGCGGAGACCGCCGACCATCTGATAAATCGTATCAGCTGCCGGTCCTTTGTACGGTACACGGCCTTCGATGCCTTCGGGGACGAGCTTCTTGGCATCTTCCTGGAAGTAACGGTCCTTACTGCCACATTCCATAGCGGCCAGGGAGCCCATGCCGCGGTATTCTTTGTAGCTGCGGCCCTGATAGATGACCGTTTCGCCCGGGCTTTCTTCCGTGCCGGCCAGGAGGTTGCCCATCATGACGACGTTGCCGCCGGCAGCGATGGCTTTGGCCATATCACCGGAATACTTGATGCCGCCGTCGGCGATGATGGGGATACCATAGCGCTGAGCGACTTTAGCACATTCATAGACGGCCGTGATCTGCGGTACGCCGATACCAGCGACGATACGGGTCGTGCAGATGGAGCCAGGGCCGATGCCGACTTTGACGGCGTCGACGCCGCATTCGATGAGGGCTTCCGTAGCGGCACCCGTAGCGACGTTGCCGGCGATGACCGGGAGATGCGGGTACATCTTCTTAATTTCTTTCAGCGTATTGAGGACGCCCAGGGAATGGCCGTGAGCCGTATCGATGACGACGACGTCAACTTTGGCAGCGACGAGAGCGTCGAGGCGGTCGGTCATGTCATGGGTTACGCCGACAGCAGCAGCGACCAGGAGACGGCCGTTGCCATCTTTGGCAGAATTCGGGTATTTCGTAGCCTTTTCAATATCCTTGATGGTGATGAGGCCCTGGAGGTTGCCTTCTTTATCGACAAGGGGTAATTTTTCAATGCGGTGCTTGCGGAGAATTTCTTTGGCTTCTGCCAGGGACGTGCCGACAGGAGCAGTGATCAGGTTTTCTTTGGTCATGATGTCACCGATGCGGCGGCTCATGTCTTCTTCAAAGCGCATATCGCGGTTGGTGATGATGCCGACGAGTTTGCCGTCGACCGTGATAGGTACGCCGGAGATGCGGTATTTTCCCATTAATTCATTGGCATCGGCCAGGAGATTATCGGGATGAAGGAAAATCGGGTCGATGATGATGCCGTGTTCCGACCGCTTTACTTTGTCGACTTCCCGCGCCTGGGCGGCAATGGACATGTTCTTATGAATAACGCCGATGCCGCCTTCGCGGGCTACGGCAATAGCCATAGGAGCTTCTGTAACGGTATCCATACCAGAGCTCATAATAGGAATATTCAGTTTGATATCGCGCGTCAGGTTCGTCGAAACGTCGACTTCCTTCGGGAGTACGTCCGATTTTGCCGGAACCAGGAGAACGTCATCAAATGTCAAACCTCTCATACCAAATTTATCAGATCTCATATTTGCACCTCTATTTTGAAAAATATAAGAAACTAAGGGGAAATACCCCTAAATAGCTTATCCCTTATTATAACTGAAATCAGCTCTTATGTACATATATTACAGCAAATTTCTATCAGTTATTTAAAAGGCCGGCAAAAGTATGGCCAAAGCGTCTCTTTAATGCCGCTTCTGCTTTCCCCAGGTCTTCGTGGCCCAGCCACCATTGCCGGGCCGCATCGCGGGCCGCCGCCAGGAGAGGTACATCGTTTATAATATCGGCAGCTTTCAAATCGGGCAGGCCATGCTGCATATAGCCGAAGAGCTGTCCCGAACCGCGCAGGAGCAGGTCTTTTTCAGCCAGCGTGAAGCCGTCGTGTATCTGTTCCATCCATTTCAGGCGCTGCCGCGTCTCATCGCTGCCGCCTTTGGCCATGAGGATGCAATAAGCCTGCAGATCGCCGCGGCCGACGCGGCCCCGCAGCTGGTGGAGCTGGGCCAGGCCGAAGCGTTCGGCGCCGTCGATGAACATGACCGTCGCGTTGGGGACGTTGACGCCGACTTCGATGACGCTCGTCGCGACCAGGAGCTGGATATCCCCTTTCTGGAAGGCTTCCATGACGGCTTCCTTCTCTTTGCCGGCCATACGGCCGTGGACGAGGCCGCACGTGCGCTTTTTGAAGACGCGGGACCGCAGTTCTTCGTAGAGGTCCGTCGCCGCCTGCAAATCGACGCTTTCCGAGGCCTCGACGAGGGGACAGACGACGTAGCACTGCTGGCCCTGGGCCATGAGCTTGTCCATGAAGATATAGACCCGCCGGCGCAGGGCTTCGCCGACGGCATAAGTCTTGACCCGTTTCCGCCCTGGCGGCAGCTCGCGGATAGACGACACGTCGAGGTCGCCGTAGAGGGACAAGGTCAGCGTCCGGGGAATGGGCGTGGCCGTCATGAACAGGGCATGTGGCTCCCTCCCCTTTTGTTCCAGCGCCGACCGCTGGCGGACGCCGAAGCGGTGCTGTTCGTCCGTGACGACCAGGCCCAGACAGCGGAAGGCCACGTCGTCCTGTATCAGGGCGTGAGTCCCGATGAGGATGTCAATGCCCCCCTGGGCCAGTTCTTCCAGGAGCTGCTGCCGTTCCTTAGCCGTCGTCCGGCCCGTCAGCAAGGCGATGTGGACGTCCAGGCCCTGAAAGAGGCGGCAGAATTCTTCATAGTGCTGGGCTGCCAGGATGCCCGTCGGCGCCATGAGGGCCCCTTGATAGCCGTTCTCTACGATCTTGGCCAGGGCCAGGGCGGCGACGACGGTCTTGCCGGAGCCGACATCGCCCTGGACCAGGCGCTGCATGGGCACTTCGCTCTCCATATCGGCCTGGATATCGAGGAAGGCCTGGGTCTGGCCTTTCGTCAGGGTAAAGGGCAGGTGGTCATAGAAGGCCTTGAGCAGATGGCCGTTAGGGCCGCATTTGATGCCCTGGCGCTTGCCTTCATGGCGCCGGCGCAGGAGCAGGCCGAGCTGCATGTCGAAGAGCTCTTCAAAGGCCAGCTGGCGCCGGGCCTGTTCCCGTTTCTCCATAGAATCGGGGAAATGCATCTGCTCATAGGCTTCGAGCGTCGGCATGGCGGCAAAAGGCGACTGACGGCATCCGTCCCATCCGGGCAGGATGTCTGGATGTTCCCTGGCCAGGTCCAGGGCCTGGCGCACGGCCTTGCGGATATCCTGCTGACGCAGGCCGTCGGTCAGGCCGTAGACGGGGACGAAGCCATCGCCGCCAGCCCGCCCTTCTTCCGTGTCGGGCGTATTCATCTGACGGCGGCCGTAAGCCCATTCCATCTTACCGAAAGCCGTCAGGGTCAGGCCGACATGGAACTGGCGTTTCTTGAAGGCCTGGTTAAACCAGACCAGTTCGGCCGCCCCCGTGCCGTCGCTGACCATGACCTTCAAGATGGAGAGGCCCCGGCGGGGCCGCATTTCCTGGACAGAAGCCACGGTCCCGCAGACCAGGACGGCCTTCCCCGTCCCGCACGGCGCCTGGCCGATGGGCCAGATGTGGCTGCGGTCTTCATAATCGCGGGGCATATATTGTAATAAGTCGGACACCGTCGCCAAATGGAGCCGGGCAAACAGGGCTTCTTTGCGCGGTCCGATGCCTTTTAAATCGCGAATGGAAAAATTCATACCAAAAACTCCTTGTCAAATATTCGTTTTTATTGTATCATATTTCGTAGGCTTTTTTAAAAAATAAAACTTGCTTTACCTAATAATCTGTGATAAGATTTATATGTTGTACTGTGATGGTGCAGGGAGGTGTAACCAATGGCAAACTTTTGCGAAATCTGTGGTAAAGGAACAATGAGCGGCATGAATGTCAGCCATTCCCACTTGAAAACGAAAAAAACCTGGAAACCGAATATCCAGCGTGTCCGCGCTGTCGTCGACGGCGAAGTAAAACGAGTTAATGTTTGCACTCGTTGCCTTCGTTCCGGTAAAGTCCAGCGTGATGTTTAAGGATGATAAAAAAAGCGTTGTCTGTGAAGACAACGCTTTTTTTAGTGGCTCGTGGCTCGTAGGGGTCGCCACGTGGGCGACCCGTTGGGAATTTGTGTGATTCCCCCAACGAAATGAACGGGGAATCGCACATATCCCGGAGCGGGCTCGCCACGTGCGAGCCCCTACATGCATATGTATTTTGCCAAGCGGGCCGCCCTGTCTTCGATGCCGGCGTTCTGGAGGATGCTCTTGGGGTCGTTGGCCGTTTCGATGAGGGCGAAGTACGGCGGCAGGATGAAATTCTTGTTGCAGTTCATGGCGTCCAGTATCTGTTCGGCCACGATGTCGCCGCCGCTGTAGCCGGAGACGACCAGGGCGTAGACTTCCTTATTGGCAAAGGCCGCTTCTTCCTTGCGGAACAGGGCCGTCAGCCTGTTGAAGAAGGCCGTGATATTGGCGCTGACGGCGTCGTTGTAGTTCGGGCAGACCAGGACGATGACATCGCCCTGGCGCACAGCGGGATAGACCTTTTCGACCATGACGCCGCCGTAGAAGCAGTCCCCTTTTTCGCCGAAGTGGAGGCACGTTTCATAGCTGCAGCCCCGGCAGTCGACGACGCTGCCGTTGCGCAGGGAAATCTCCGTGACCTTCGCCTTCCCCTGCAGATGGCGGCGGACCATCTCCCAGAGGAGGAGCGTATTCGACGTGCGGCGGCTGCTGGCGTGGATGACGACGATATCTTTGACCTTCCCTGACCCGGACGGGCGGACGAAGGACAGCAGCTTGTTGACCAGGCGGCCGGCACTGACGGCATAGGCCTCTTCATTAGAGAGGCCCTGGATCTTGGCCTGGGTATTAAAATTATAGAGAGAGCCCGTAGCCTCGACGAGAGGCTTCCCGGGAAAGATACAGCCGGCCTGATTGGCAAAGAAAATCAGCTCCCGGCCTATTTTTTTTGTAAAAAATTCCCCCTGCCCGTCGACGAGGACGGCACCGCGGCAGCCGGCCAGGCAGTGACGGTGGCGGACCAGGCAGGATACGAGGTGGACATAGGACAGGCTGACGCCGGCCCTGGGCAGGGCGACGGCAAAGAGGACGTCTGTCCCCTCTTTTTCCGCCGGCGTGCGGACGCACCAGCGCAAAAAGGCCTTTTCCCGTTCGATGACGGTATACGTCCGCCCGGCCAGGGCCCGGTCGAGGACGCGCCGGATGCGTTCCGTGTGGCCTGCTTCCTCCCAGCCGACCTTGACGACCAACAACATGGCAAGGCCCCCTTCCTATACGAGGCGGCTCAGTGCCGTATAAGCCCGTTTCCAGCGCGCATAGAGGGCCGGGCAGGCACAGACGTCTTCATAGGTCACGCAGCCGCCGGCGACGCGGTTCTTGACGCCGAAGAAAGCGCCTTTCGATGCATCGCCGAGGTAGACCGACCCGTAATGCCACTGGCCGCGCAGGGTCAGGATGATCGACAAGGCCGCCGACGACAGGGCCGGGGCGATGTAGGGCTTGTAGCCCAGGTCGCGGACGGCGACGTTGGCATGGACGACGAGGTCCGTCAGTTCCCTGGACAGCGCGTCATCATAGCCGTCGAGGCGGTCGGCGATGACCAGGTCTGCCCCGTGGGGTCCAAAGGCGCGGCCTTCTTGCAGATAATGGGCGAAGCGCGGATCCTTCTTCGCATAGTAGCAGGCCCGGGCATGCATGACGCCCAGGCCGTAGCCCTGGATCTGCGACGGATGGAGGCCGGAAGCAGTCAAAAAGGCGCGGCACAAGGGGTCGACCGGGTCCGATACGATGCAGACCTGGCCGCCGAAGCCGGCCTGGCGGGCCAGGGCCGCATAATGGGCGACGAGGCTGCGGTTGGCTTCGAGCTGGGCCATGCGCACGTCGCCGCCGGCGCCGACAGGCGGTACGCCCTTGCTGGCACAGAAAATGAAGACATCGCAGTCGAAGACGTCTTTTTCCGGGACGATGGTCACGGCCGGCAGGACCGGGTCGTCACAGCCATCCAGGCCGGCAAAGGGGTAGCGTATCTGGTTCATCTCCATTTCCAGGCGGGCCAGGTTCTTCTCGTTGATATCGCACATGCCGACAGAACCGATGACGTCCTGGCCGGCCAGGAGCAGGCCGATGAGCATGGTCGTGCCCACATCGCCCAAGGCGACGATATGGACGCGGGCCTTCCCGGCCAGCTGCGGTGCCCTGTCTAGGGGCATGGCAGAGGCTCCGATTTCTCCGGGCAGATCATGTATCCATTTATTCAAGTTCTCCATCTCCTTCCCCCCAGCGCAGGCGGATGAGCCGTTCGATATCGTTCTTGATGAAGCGCGTCGGATCCATGTTCTCATCGAACTTGACGCCGACGTCGATATCGGGGATGCGCGGGTAGGTAATGACTTCGCCGAGCCGCTTCAGGGTCAGGCGTTTTTCAAAGGTTTCCTGGTAGACGTCCTGCAATGTCTCCATGATAGATGCGGCATTTTGCAGACACGTCAGGGAGTATAAGTAGTCGGCGTCGCTGTTGCCCTTGCCGATGAAAGCCGGCTTGACATAGGGCAGGACCAGGTTGATCGACGGATTGCGGCCGTAGCCGCTGTAGTTATGGGCATTGTCCAGGCTGTCGCCGCCGATGAAGGGATAGCAGTCCCTTTCGTTGAGCCAGACTTCCAGGCTTGGCAGGAAATAAGCGCTCTCGGCGCGGATGTCCTTTTCTTCCATCATGTCCATGGCCTGACCGGTCATGACGCCGACCAGGACTTCCTTGATTTCGACGCCGTTCTGTTCCAGGTAGGGCGTCAGCATGCGCATGCGGTGGCCTTTGTGCAGGAGGTCGTCGATGAGGATGACCGGCCTGTCGAAGGACTTGATGGTCTTGACCTGATTGTCGACAGACGAATAGTGCTGACATTCGGCGATGGTAAAAGACTTGACCGTGCGGTCGAAATACTTATCGATGTGCAGGCCCTTGGTCACCGTGTTGGGCACGAGGACGTCGCTCAGGGCCTTGCCAAAGGGAACGGTCATGTACGGGCCGCGGCGCTTCTTCTTGTCTTCGACGATGGAAACGCCGTTGATTTCAGCGACTTTCTTGATGATCTTATTATAAAAGGCACTCATGTTGAAGGACAGGATGAGCTGGCCCGGATAAATGTGGTTCATGACCGACAACAGATTGTTGTGGGCCTCGTAGATGGCCCGGCGGACGCGGGGATTCTTGTTGAAGGGGTTCTTGATGGTCGTTTCGACGTCGCGGAAAATGACGATGGGCGATTTCATGTTGACTGCATAAATCGGCGTCTCTTCCGGCGGCGCAATGTTGACGAACCCCTGGCGGCGCAATGCGTCGATGACGGGCTGCTCGCAGCCGGCCGGATCGACGGGATGGTAAACAGCGTAGGCGTAGTCGCGGGCAATGAGCTCTGTCAGGATTTCCGTAATGATGATCTGGCTGACATTGGCAATGCCGGCCATGTCGTCGGCATAGAGAAAGCCGATGCAGGCAATGCCTCCGTCAGCGGCATCGCGGATGTGCGAGGCAATGGCCGAGTCGTGGAACTCGCGCAGCAAATCGCGGGAGCCCACGCGGTGGACGGCGGCGTAAGCGATCATCTTGCGCTCCTGGCTGGCGTCGTCGATGTACAGCGTCCAGACGTAGTCCTTTTCGACGTAGCTGTCGACGGTCTCCGTATGGTAGCCTTTATCCCAGAGGGCGCTGCAGATGGGCCACAGGCTTTCGGCGCCGCGCGGCTTGAAAGAGCCGATGCCGATTTCCCGGGCTTCCAGGACGTGCTTGTACGCCGGTTCGCGCAGGTAGAGGTTGTTGTCGTAAATGAAGTTCTGGGCCACGGCGTCGATGAGGTTGGAAATATCCCGGTTGAGGTCGATGTTCTCGCGTATCTTCGTCGAGCTGATGTCTTCGTAGAACTTGTCCAGCGTCAGGCGGATGACCTTGGCCTGGATGCCGTAGGTCTTTTCATGCTGGTCCGGTTCGGCATTTTCCCGCGTCTCCCTGGCGAAGGCGATATGGTTGACCGTATGGATCGAGTCCGGCGTCGGTACGGCCCGGTAAGCCGATGCATTTTCGATGACGTCCGTGCCGACGGCGATGTACAGGTCCCGGCCGGCAAAGATGTCCTTGAGCTCCTTGATGTCCGCCGGATTGGCGATGTTGATGGGGATATCGTCCGGGAAGGGATACATGTTCTCTTCATCGGCGACGGACATGTTCATGATCTTGCGGCGCATGAGCCGCGGCTGGGTGTGCTTGGACCAGGAAAATTCATCGAGGGCCAGGTAAATGTCGAAGCCCAGGTCGCGTATCTTGCAGGCCACGGCCTTGTGGCCCAGGCTGAAGGGGTCGAAGGTCCCCGGATAGAAGCAGGGCTTGCGGCCTGTTTCAAAGGTAAAGGGCCCTCTGGCGAATTCGTGCTGGCTGATGTAGCGGTAAATATGGTTGAGCACGGCCGAATTGCTGTAGAAATCCAGGTTTTCTTCGCTGTTCTCATCGAGGAGGACCAGGAGTTTCTTATAGCAGTGGCTGAAGAGGAAATCTTTCCGTTCGTCCGGCATGAGCGGGCTGTGGAAGATGAATTTCCCTAAATCGCGGAAGGCGTCGCGGCTCAGTTCCTTATTGTAATGGGCATAGGCCTTAATCATGATGTACAGCAGGCGGCGCTGGCGCTTTTCGTTGACTGCCGGGTCTTCTGAGAACTCTTTGGCAAATTCGTCGAATTGTTCCAAAATGATGCCCACTGTCTGGACCATGGACGCTGCCAAGGGGATGTTGACCGTCAGCAGCTGGCCTTCGATGGTCTTGACGAATTCGTCGAACTCCCGCGGCGGCAGCTTGAGGATCATCTTGCCCAAAAATTCCGGCACGTATTTAGAAATCTGCGGGTCGCCGATTTCCAAGCCGTTGAACAGTTCGACCGTCAGTTCGTTGCGCTGGGCATAAGTCATGTTCGAGGCGATTTTGAGCAGGCTGTTGCCGGCGGCGCGGCGGACGAAGATGGATTCGCTGACCTTGAGCAGATTGGTCAGATGGGTCCCGAGATGCATGACGCTGCCGGCATCGCTCTGGTCGTCGATGTAGCGCAGCATGAGTTCCAGGTTGGCCACTTTGACGACCCAGTGGGTCCCCATCTTGAGGTCGACCAGGAAGAGGTTGCCTTCCCGTTCAAAGAAGGCGTCCCGCCCTTCAGGCAGGTTCATGACCTTGAGCAGGTCCTTATAGTACAAGTCGTCCGTATAGTCGGCAAAGACGTGGCGGGCGCAGTTCAGGGCGGCCACGCGCAGGTTGAAGGATTCACTCTGCTTGGCCCTTTCGATGAAGGGGCCGGCGGCGGCCATAAAGGCTTCGTCCAGATAGTCCCGGTCCATGTCGGCCAGGACCTTCAAGAGGATGATATACTCTTCTTCACTGTAATTGCGCCGTTCATAATACGGTCCCATGACGGCCGTATAGCGGGGACGCTGGGACCGGGCACAGCGGTGCAGGACGGCCGACACAAAGGTGCTCAGGCAGTAGCCGATCCACAGCTTGTGCTGCTCGGTGAAGCGGATATCCGGGCAGATGATGCGGTCCAGGTAGGTCGTGAACAGGGACAGGTTGGTCACGGCCTTGGCCGGCAGGGAGACGCCTTCGGGCAGTTCCTTGGTATACGTATCGTTGAAATTGGCGATGATGCGTCCCATGAGGGCTGCCGCCTGCAGGCGGATGTCGCCTTCGCGGTGGGACAAGAGCTCGTAGAGGAACTTCAAGGTCATGAGCTTCTGATGCTCCGTCATGTACGTCGAATATTCCTCGAAGATGCCGATATACGTGCGGACATTCTTCCACTGCCGCTCGCTGCGGGCCGCTTCGATGAGGTTGCCAAAATCGCTTTCATCGCGGAAGATGCTCATGAGGCGGATGTTGTGGTCGATGGCGGCATATTTGAGCTGGGCAATGACGTCATTGCCTTCGAGGAGGACCTTTTCCCGATGGATGGGCTGCGGCGGGTCGGCCGGTTCCCAGGCGAAGTCGGCAGGCAGTTCGGTGACGACGCCGTGTTCTTTCATGAAATCTTCAAAGTCCGCCAATTTAGCATAGACTTTCTGATAGCGCTGGCGCTTGGCGTCGTCGACATTATCCAGCTTCCCCAGGATGACGTCGAAGGCCTGGGCCAAGGAATAGAAATGGACGATTTCCTTTCCCTGGGCATCGCGGCTGCTCTTGACGCGGAAATCGGCATAAATGAGCAGCAGCGATTCGACGGACAGGTTTTCCAGTTCCAGGTCCCAGACGGAATGGTTAGCCGCGATGTGGCCGATACCCGGCAGGCCCAGGCGGCGGCAGCACATGCCCGTATAATAATAATGTAAATAAGGGACCCGCTTCTCTTCATTCTTCTTGCAGCCGTACTTGCCGATATCATGGCAGGCAGCGGCGCCGGAAATGAGGGCGACGTCGACGGGGATGCCGTTCCGCGCCAGCTGTCGGGCTGCGTAAACGGCGACGTAGTGGACGCCGCCGACGTGGCCCAGCGTATTGAAAGGCGTAATGTCGACGCCGATGCGCATGAATTCATAAATATAATCGTCGGCAGCCAGTGTACGCAGGCGCAGGTATTCCTTGGTGTAGCCGTGGGCCATGATTTCCTGGACCGATACCATGAGCATGTCCCGCTTGGGGTCGAAGGGCAGAACCTGGCGTTCATAGCGGTAGAGGCCGCGCAGGACCTGCATGAGGATCAGGCAGCCCCGCCGGTAGATGTCGCCATGACTTCCGCGCCCTGTCAGGGCCATGGCCTCCGGGCCCTGGCAGGAACCGGGAAAGAGGCGGGCCAGGACGCGCTGATGGCAGCAGCGCAGCCAGCCGCCGGCCGGTTCGTCCCGGAGGCAGTCCAGATAGGGTTTGGCCGCCGCGACGACAGCAGGCGAAGAAAAGCGCCCTTCCCCGTCGCGGCAGTGCTGTAATTCATCGGCCAGGGACCGCAGGCGGCTGCGGCGTATCCAGGCCGTCATTTCATCTTTTTCCATTCCCAGCGTCGCCAAAAAATGCCGGCTCTCCAGAGCCGCCGACAGGGACGTGAAAATGGCTGTCGTCGAATCTTTCATAGTGCTCCTTCCGAAGTTTGATGTCGTAATGTCAAACCTCACGCAGTGACGCAAAAAGGGCCCTTGCATAATGGTAAGAACCATGATGCAACAAGCCCCCCTCGCCGCCATTGGCTGATTTTATTCTGGATACAGTTCTTTATTGCGTTTGACGATTTCCATGACCAGGTTTGCCGTTTCTTCGATAGCCTTGGACGACACATCGATGATGGGACAATGGAGGCGGCGCATGACACCGCGGGCATATTCCAGTTCTTCATTGATGCGTTCGATATTGGCGTAGCTGGCGTTGGCATCGAGCCCCATGCTGCGCAGCCGTTCCGAACGGATGAAATTCAGCTTGAACGGGTCGATGATGAGGCCGACGATCTTGCGGGCCGGGATCTGGAACAGTTCCGGCGGCAGGCTGACTTCCGGCACCAGCGGCAGGTTGGCCGCTTTGATGCGCTTATGGGCCAGGTACATGGAAAGGGGCGTCTTCGACGTGCGCGAGACGCCGACGATGACGATATCGGCCTTCAAGAAGCCCATGGGGTTCTTGCCGTCGTCGTATTTGACGGCGAATTCGATAGCTTCGACGCGTTTGAAATATTCTTCGTCGAGCTGATGGATCATGCCGGCCTTCAAAGTCGGTTCCGTATCCGTCAGGGTGCCGACACCGGCCAGCATGGGGCCGATGATATCGACGACGGTGACGTTGGCCGACTTAGTCAGTTCCCGCAGTTTCCGGCGCAGGGTCGGCGAAATGATGGTGTAGCAGATCATGGCATTGTGAGCTTCGGCCTTGCAGACCAGCTCCTCGATTTGCTGTTCCGACCGGATGTACGGTACGCGGATGATGTTGAATTCTTGCTTGTCGTACTGGCTGGCTGCTGCCCGGGCGACGCGTTCAGCCGTTTCACCAAGCGAGTCTGAGCAGGCATAAATAATCGGTTTTTCCACAGTTATCTCCTCCCTAACCCACATTCTACAAAGAGACGGGTTATGTTCGTTTTTGATATCCTGCCGAGGATCTTCAATTCCTTCTTGTCGTCTTCATCGGTACTTTCGACCTCGACGACAGGCAGGCAGTCGATTTCATATTCGATCAGGCGCTGAGCGGCGACGATAGCCTTTTCCTCAGGCTGGGCATAGATCACTTTGCTCACTGGCGTCATGACCATGCGCACCGGCAGGGCCCGCAGGTCATTGCTGCCCATAGCCGTTTTCAATAAATCCTTTCGCGATACGACGCCGGCCAGGATATTGTCCGTCCCGACAAAGACGGTCCCCGCATCTTCCGTAAACATGGCGATGATCGCATCGTAAGCACTCGTATGCTCACCGACGATCACAGGCTGTGACAGGCAGGAATCAATGGTGATATCCGTGATGGCCCGCGAGAGCAGGTCTTTTTCTTTATTGCCCGTAAAAAAGTAGCCTAATTTCGGCCGCGCATCGATGAGCCCTAACATGGTCAGGATGGCCAGGTCCGAGCGCAGGGCTGCCCGCGTCACGTGGAGCCGGTTGGCAATATGCTGGCCCGTAATCGGACTGTTTTCCTTTACAATCTGTAAAATCGTTTCCTGACGTTCCGATAACATAGCGTCTTTTCACCCCCTACATAGCAAGCGTTCTCTTATTCACTTATTATCATAACATATATAAAAACATCCCGCGATATAAGATGTATAATATGCAAATAGTGTATAATACAAGGTCCTAGTATGAGAAAAAGGCGGCCCAAAAGTCTGTTTTTCTTTTGGGACCGCCTTTCTATTACTCATAAATCGGATATGCTATTACCACGTATAATCTTCTGTATCAGCACGGCCCTTGCCAGTCAGCGAATCGAGGAGGATACGCTGTTCGACTTGTGCCACGTGTTTCCGTGTCGATACGACGGCATCAGGGTTGACCGAGATGGAATCGATGCCGCTCTTGACCAGGAATTCAGCGAAGTCCGGATAGACGCTCGGTGCCTGGCCGCAGATGGAAACGGTCTTGCCGTCCTTATGGGCTACGGCGATGAGATGGCGGATAGCCCGTTTGACTGCCAGGTTGCGTTCATCGAAGAGCGGTGCTACCGTATCGTTGTCGCGGTCGCAGCCCATGATGAGCATGGTCAGGTCGTTGGAGCCGATGGAATAGCCATCGACGAACTGGTTGAACTGGTCGGCCAGGATGATATTGGACGGGATTTCAGCCATGAGCCAGACCTTGAAGTCCGGACCGCGGTGGAGGCCTTCCTGAGCCATGAGGTCGACGACTTTCTGCATTTCATCGACACGGCGGCAGAAGGGGATCATGACGTTGAGGTTCTTGTAGCCGTATTCTTCGCGGACTTTGCGGACAGCTTTCAGTTCCAGCTTGAAGGCTTCGACGTATTTCGGATCATAGTAACGGGAAGCACCGCGCCAGCCGAGGAGGGCGCTGCTTTCCTGCGGTTCGTATTTGTCACCGCCTGTCAGGTTGCGGTATTCACTCGATTTGAAGTCGCTCAGGCGCAGCGTGACCGGACGCGGAGCCAGTGCCTGGCAGACTTTGCGGATACCTTCGGACAACTGATTGACGACGTGGTCAGCCCGGCCCGTTTCGATGAGGTATAACGGGTGTTCATGAATGAAGGTCGTCCAGATGAATTCTTCGCGCATGAGGCCGATGCCGTCGCAAGGCAGTTTGCCGTATTTTTCAGCCAGATCCGGGTTGCCCAGGTTCATGTAAATCTTCGTGCCCGTAATCGGAGCGGCTTCGGCGGCGACGACGGTCGTTGCAGCCTGGCCGGCCGGGGCTTCAGCAGCTTCCGGTTTGACGATGTCGGCGACGATGCCTTCATAGACGATGCCGTTCGTCGCATCGACCGTGATTTCTGCGCCATCCTGGATGGTCGTCGTCGCTTCGACGCTGCGGCTCTTCGTGCCGACGATGCAGGGGATGCCCAGTTCACGGCTGACGATGGAAGCGTGGCAGGTCATGCCGCCGGCATCGGTGACGATGGCCTTGGCTTTCTTCATGGCCGGTACCCAGTCCGGAGCAGTCATGGTCGTAACCAGGATTTCACCGTCTTTGAATTCAGCGATCTTCGACGGGTCGAGGATGACATGGGCTTTGCCAGCAGCGCTGCCCGGGCTGGCCGGCAGGCCTTTGACGACGACGTTGCGGTCCGTCGTGACAGCGGCCTTTTCGGCAGCGGCTTCTTTCTTTTCTTTATTTTTCTTGGACCATACCGTTTCCGGACGGGCCTGGAGGAGCCATACCTTATTGGTCCGTTCGTCGACGCCCCATTCCATATCCATGTAGCAGCCGTAATGCTTTTCAATAGCTTTGGCGTACGTAGCCAGTTCCTTTACCTGTTCGTCCGTAATGACCTGCTGTTTCTGCAGTTCCGGCGGAACGAGTTTTTCTTCGCAATCGCCGCCCGGTTTGCGGACCAGTTCGATCGGTTTGGTATTGATCATCTTGGAGAGGATGGTCAGGTCATCCTTGCGGACTTTGAAGTTATCCGGCGTAACCGTGCCCTGTACGACATATTCGCCGAGGCCCCAGGCCCCTTCGATGGTAATCGTCGAATCATCGCCCGTGACCAGGTCGACGGTGAACATGACGCCGGCAGCTTTGGAGAAGACCATCATCTGGATAGCGGCGCTCAAAGCGACGGAGAGATGATCGAAGCCCTGTTTCGTGCGGTAGTACGTAGCGCGGTCGGTAAAGGTCGATGCGTAACATTCCTTGACCTTCTGGATGACCATGTCAGCCCCCTGGACGTTGAGGTACGTATCCTGCTGACCGGCAAAGCTGGCGTCCGGCAGGTCTTCAGCGGTTGCACTGGAGCGGACGGCGACGAAAGGATTGGCTTCGCCGACTTTCTTGCCCAATTCTTCGTAACTCTTGCGGATATCGGCTGCCAAGTCGGCCGGCATTTCTGCATCACAGATGGCCTTGCGGATCTTTGCCGTCACATCGCGGAGCTGGACAGCATCTTCGACGTCGGTCAGGCCTTTCAGTAATTCCGGGATCTTGACGTCCATGCCCGTTTCATGCATGAAATGGCGATAGCCTTCGGCTGTCGTCGCGAACCCATAGGGAACGGGAACATCCGTCTGAGACGTCAATTCACCGAGGGAAGACGATTTACCGCCTACGAGAGCTACATCGGCTCTGCGCAGTTCATCGAACCACAATACAAATGCTTTTTCTCTGTCCTTTGCCATAATCCTTACCTCCTTCTATTATAACCAAGCGTGTACGCTAAATTGTCTGCTTGTTACGTTTATAGTACGCTATTTCTCTGCGATTGTCAATGGCATTTCTAAAAAAGCTACATGATACTCTTTTAAAGAGTATACTACATATGAAATATTTTCGGATTCCGTGTAGCGTAAAACGATTTAATCACCAAAAAGACTTTAAATTTTTTCAACCTGTCCCGCCTATATAGGATAATGATGTATGATGTGATATAATAAGAAATTAGTAATGTCTCATTACCTGCTCATCTTGAACGATTACGTCGTCACGTAGGAGGAAAAAATGTATACACCCAGACGCAGAGCAAAAAAAGCCAAAAAAGCCGGTCCCCTTCGCCGCATCCGCCTTTTCATCGCCTTATGCCTTGTCGTTTTCGCAGGCTTAGGGTTTGGCTATATTTTTGCTGCCTATCAAAGTTTGCCTGCTGTAGGCAATAACATGCGGCCTGCCGTTTCATCACAGGTCTTCGATTCCCACGGCCGGCTGATCACGACCCTTCATTCCGATCAGAACCGCTTGCCCATCGACATCAACAAAGTGCCGCAGAATCTGCAGAATGCCTTCATCGCTGCCGAAGACAACCGCTTCTATGAACACATCGGCATCGACCCTATCGGCATCTTCCGCGCCATCTTTGCCAACCTGACCAACCGCGGCATCGCCCAGGGCGGCAGTACCATCACCCAGCAGCTGGCCAAGAACGCCTTCCTGTCCCAGGAACAGACATTGAAGCGTAAGATACAGGAAGCCATGCTGGCCCTGGAAATCGAACACAAATACAGTAAAAAAGAAATCCTGGAAATGTACATGAACCAGATTTACTTCGGCCAGGGTGCCTATGGCATCCAGACAGCGGCCAAAACGTATTTCAACAAAGACGTCAACGAACTGACCCTGACGCAGTGCGCCATGCTGGCCGGCCTGCCTAAGAGCCCGAACTACTACTCGCCCTTCAACAACTTGAACGAAGCCAAGAAGCGCAAGAACGTCGTCCTCGACCAGATGGTCAAATACGGCTACGTATCGGCTGCCGAAGCGGAAGACGCCAAGAACCAGGACCTGGGCCTCTCCAAGAGCCATCAGTCCAAAGAAGCCGACGAATATGCATCCTTCATCGACTACGTCTCCCAGCAGGTCGCCAAGAAATACGGCGACGATGCCCTCTATAAGGAAGGCCTCAAGATCTACACGACCATGGACGTCGACAAGCAGCACGCCGCCGTCCGGGCCATGCGCAACCTGCCCAACAACTACACTGACGAAAACGGCCTGACTCAGCCGCAGGCAGCCATCGTCTCCATCGACCCCAAGACGGGCCACATCCTGGCCATGGTCGGCGGCCGCGGACAGGACAGCTTCAACCGCGCCAGCATGGCTGTCCGCCAGCCTGGTTCGGCCTTCAAGCCCTTCGTCTACCTGACGGCGCTGCAGCACGACATGACGCCGGATACGACCATGAACGACCAGCCCGTCACCTACGGCAGCTGGAGTCCGAAGAACGCCGGCGGCTCCTACAGCGGTACCATGACCCTCAGCGATGCCCTGGCCCACTCGGTCAACACCATCGCCGTCCAGCTGGCTGACCAAGTCGGCACGAAGAACATCATCGCCAATGCCAAGAAGATGGGCATCACCACCCTCGACGCCAAAGACGACAACCTGGCCATGGCCCTGGGCGGCCTGACCAAAGGCGTCACGCCGCTGGAAATGGCCAGTGCTTATGGCACCTTTGCCAATAAGGGCGTCCACGTCAAACCGACGGCTATCGTCAAAATCCTCGACCGCAACGGCAACGTCCTGGAAGACGCATCGACGTTAGAAAAAGAAGAAACGAAGACCCGCGTCATGTCCGAACGGGAAGCCTATGAAATGACGACCATGCTCGAAGGCGTCATCGACCACGGCACAGGGACAGCCGCCGCCATCGGCCGTCCGGCTGCCGGCAAGACCGGTACGACAGACGACAACAAAGACGCCTGGTTCGTCGGCTACACGCCGGATATCGTCACAGCCGTCTGGATTGGCGACGATACGGGTTCGCACAGCTTAGGCGAAATCTACGGCGGCACGATCCCGGCAGAAATCTGGAAGGATTACATGTCGTCGGCTACGTCCGATGAATCGGGTGGCGACTTCTCCGCCCCGTCAGGCATGGAACGCCGTAAAGAAACGACGTCGTCTTCATCTTCCAGTAACAGCGTCCGCAGCGACGACCGGGAAGAACCGAAGAAAAAATCGGCTACGACCGAAAAAACGACGACCAAAGAAAAATCCAAACAACAGACCCAGCAGCCGGCCAGACAACAAGCCGACCGCAATAATAAGGAATAGTGAAAAAGGGCTTGTCGCATATGCGACAAGCCCTTTTTAGCCGTTAGCAGCTAGCAGTTAGTGGCTCGTGGCTCGTGGCTCGTAGGGCCCCGCTCTCTTTCTTTCATCCGCCCATGACGGCGATGGTTTCGGGGACGATGAAGTCTGCTTCCGTGCAGGCCCGGATATCTTCTACTGTATAGCCCGGTGCCAGTTCCCGCAGGACCAGGCCCTGCGGTGTGACTTCAAAGTAGCAGCGTTCGGTTACGATATCGGTGACGCAATGGGCTCCCGTCAGGGGCAGCGTACATTTCTTCAGTATCTTGGAATGGCCGCTCTTTTCGCAATGGTCCGTGGCGACGATGATTTTCTTGACACCGGCACAGAGGTCCATGGCCCCGCCCATACCGGGAGCGAATTTCCCAGGAATGGTCCAGTTGGCGATATTCCCTTCCTGGTCGACTTGCAGCGTTCCCAGGACAGTCGCGTCGATATGACCGCCGCGGATGAAGGCAAAGGACGTTTCGTGGTCATAGACGCTGCCGCCGGTAATGACCGAGGCCGGCTGGCCGCCGGCGTCGATGACGTCGATGTCGACATGGTCCCAATCCGGCGACGGGCCGCTGCCGACCGTGCCTATTTCCGCTTCCAGCCAGAGGTCTACGCCTTCAGGCAGATAGTTGACGCACATCAGGGGCAGGCCGATTCCTAAATTGACGAAATCCCCATTTTTGAAGAATTGGGCACACCGCCAGGCAATCAAAGCTCTTCCTTTCCGTTCGACCATGACCTCATCCCCTTTCCTGCCGTTCCCGCGCTTTAGCTTCGGCACGGGCCCTGGCCTTTTTCCACATCGGGCAGACATAGCGTTTTTCGCCCTGCCGTTCATAGACCATATCGACGACGGGCGCCGGAATGGCGATTTCTTCCGGCGAAAGCTGGCCGACAGGGACGATTTCTTCGACTTCGGCAGCGACAAAATCAGCAGCATAGGCAATGGTACTGTTCGTCGCCCGTGAATTCATGCGGAAATAGAGATTGCCTGCCGTATCGGCTTTGGTCGCTTTGACCAGGGCCACGTCGGCATGGAGCGGCAATTCCAGGAGGTATTCTTTCCCGTCGATGACCAGCTTCTGTTTCCCTTCTTCGACACTCGTCCCGACGCCCGTCGGCGTGAGGACGCCGCCCAATCCGGCACCGCCGCAGCGCACCCGTTCGGCCCAGGTCCCTTGGGGAACGAATTCGACGGCCAGTTCACCGGCCAGCATCTGTTTCAGTGCTTCCGGGTTGAGGCCGATATGGGTCGTAATGATGGACGATACGCGATGGGCCACGATGAGTTTGCCTACGCCTTGGCCGGGATAGCCCGCCGATACGGCGATAGCTTTGATATCCTTGACGCCTTTTTCCAGCATGCCGTCGATAATCTCATCGGCTGCAAACTGGCCGTGCCAGTCGCCGAACATGATGGTCTGGCCATCGTGGATATGTTCCAGGATATCTTGGAGAGAAGATACTTTCGATAACACCGTACTCACTCCCTTCACAAAGCAGCCTTACTGGCCGGTAAAATGGGGACGCCGTTTTTCCATGAACGCGCAGACGCCTTCGGCGAAATCCTTGGTCCGGGCACATTCGCGCTGGCACGGGACTTCGATATTTTCCAGGTAGTGCTGGTATTCGGCAAAGGCGGCTGCATAGATCTGGCGCTTGATATTCTTGTAGGAAATGATCGGCCCTGACGCCAATTTCTTGGCAAATTTCATCGTTTCACCGTCGAGGTCCTCGTTGGGCACGATGCGGTAGACGATGCCCAGGTCCTTGGCTTCCTGAGCGCTCACCGGCCGGCCGGTCGCACAGATATCCATGGCCCGTTTCGGCCCCAGCTGTTTGACCAGCAGATACGAACCACCCGTATCGGGGACCAGGCCCAGGTTGACGAAGGCCATGATGAACTTGGCGTTTTCACTGCAAATGATAAAATCTGCCGTCAGTGCCAGGCTGGCACCGGCACCGGCTGCGGCACCGCTGACCGAGGCGATGACCATCTTGCTCATCTTCTTCAGGCCGTCCGTGACCTTGCCTACCTTGCCGATGAGGCCGTCCATATTGACGTCACCGCCGGCCTTGATGAGCTGGTAGAAGTAGCCGATGTCGCCACCAGCCGAAAAAGCACGGGGAGAACCTTTGAAGACGACGACTTTCACCGATTCATCGGCTTCAGCCGCCTGGACGACGTAGAGCAGTTCATCGGCCATTTCTTCATCGATGGCATTGAGATTCTTGGGATAATCGAGCTGAACGACAGCAATACCGTCCTCGACAGTATAGTGCAATTTTTTGAGCTTCATATGAATCCCTCCTCGCAACTATAACAAAACGGAAAGTTAAGCTTTCTTTATATTCATATTATAACATATATTTTAGTAAAAAACCTATACTTGAAAGGCATGAAAAAGGCGCTGTCTCGCGACAGCGCCTTTTTAGTGGCTCGTGGCTCGTGGCTCGTGGCTAGTGGCTCGTGGGGCTCGTGGTTCGTAGCTCGTAGGGGCGACCACGTGGGGCGCCCGCTTCAGATAAATGGGTCACGGGATTCCTGCATATCCCCGCATGTGCAAGCCCCTACGGGGTTAAACCTCTCCGGCACATTTGGGCCACCTCTCCTAGCAGGAGAGGCTAAATCCTTTCCATCCGCTAGCCCCTAACCGCTAGCTGCTAACAACGTAAAAGAGGCTGTCGCATGAAGACAGCCTCTTTTTGAGTTTTAAGTTTATAGTTTTTAGTTTGCAGCGAATCCCCTTAAATTTAAAACCATCCGCTAACAACTAGCCACTAGCCACTAGCTTTTTATCAATCGATGCAATACTGGCAGAAGATGCCACGGAGGTCGAATCCGCGGTTTTCTTTTTCCTGACGGGCCGTTTCTTTCGGCTGGTTCATGGAAGCGACGAGTTCCTGACCGCGGCAGTAGATGCCTTCGCCGTTGGCGTTGCCGTTGATGGGCAGGGGCATCATGGTATTGATCATATCATCGAAAGTAAAGTGTTTATCCATCTGAAAAGCCTCCTCTTAAGACTTCAATCATTATTATCTTGCTTGAGCATAAGTTTACGCTTTTCAATGTCTTTTTGTCAATGCTAATTGCGAATCATTTTTGCATTTCATCAATTCAATATTAGAATCTCTTTATGCTTTATTCAATACCTTATGGACCAAAGCACTGATGACCATGAGGATGACGACGACAGGGACCGTAATACCTACCGGTGTGTCGACATTGAGCAGGAAGCGGTACAAGATGACGCCCAGGACCCAGAGGACCAGGTTGAGCCAATTGACGCTGTCTGCCGTGTGGTCCTGCTTGAGGATGAAGAAATCCGACAAGAGGATGGCTGTCATCGGCGCAAAGACCGAGCCGATGAGGTAGAGGAAGTCCTGGAACTGGTCCGGCGCGGCGAAGATGGCCAGGATGACGCCCAGGACGGTGGCAATGAGAGCCAGGACCTTATCCGAAACCTTGGGAACCAGGCTCTGGCAGCTGACGCCGGCTGAAAAGGCATCGAGGAAGGTCGTCGTTACCGTCGACAAGAGGACGACGAGGATCCCGGCCACGCCCATGCCGGCCTGGACCATGATGGCCGCAATATCATCCTGACCGGTGAACAGGGCGGCGCCCATGCCGATGAGGAACATCCACGAGCTGGCGATGAAATAGGCACGACAGCGGCATGGCGACGGCCAGTTCGACAGCGCCGCCGAAGGTCAGGTCGCCTGCCGGTACCTGGGGCGTACCACCTTTGAAGACGACCAGGCTGAGGACGATGGTCAAGATGAACAGCGCCGCCATGACGACGACGTTGACCTTGCTCAGGTTCTTCAGGCCCATGATGATCCACAAGGCGATGAAGGCTCCGATGATGAGGCTCCACCAGGACACGCCAATGGCGGCGATGGTATTGGCTGCCAAGGCGGCACTGGCGACCATGACGGCCGTCCAGCCGACGAGCTGGATGACATTCAGCCCGGCAAAGAGCTTGGCGCCCTGGGTGCCGAAAGAAATGCGCACCGTTTCCATGGCGCTGCCGCCGGTCCGCCCGCCGATGAGGCCGGCCAGATACATGACCGTCCCGCCGATGAGGTGGCCCAGGATGATGGCCGCAAAGGCTTTGGCAAAGCCCAGCGGCGCCAGGAGCATGCCCGTCAGGATTTCAGCGATGGAAATACCGGCGCCGAACCATAACAGGCCGTTAGAAAAGACAGATGTCTTACGTTCATTCACAATATGATACCAACCTTTCTGCATATAAATCATTAACTCTATTAGTATAGCACATCTGCCGGGAAAACCCTATGCAGGACAGTCACTTTGTCACAATTTCAACTCACTTTACTAAGAAAAAGGGCATTTACCTTTATTCCCCTTTATGGTCATGCTATACTTAGCTAACAATATAATAACTATATGGTCTTTTTTTTAATTTATACGTTTGGAGTGATACCATGAAAATTGACAAGCGCCTGAAAATCGTCATTGCCGCTGTCATCCTAGCTGCCTGCGCCTTTGGCGGCTATACATATTACCAGTCCCAGCAAACGGCAAAGCAGGCCAAGGCCATCGAAACGGCCGACGTCGTCCGCAAAGACCTACGCTCGACAGTCTCGGCGACGGGTACCATCAGTCCTGTCGATTCCGTCGAAGTCTCACCGAAAATCACGGCCCGCATCAGCCAGGTCCTGGTCAAAGAAAATGACCGGGTCACAGCCGGCCAGACCGTGGCTATCCTTGACGGCAAGGACTATGAAGCCAAGCGCGACCAGGCTCAATATAAAGTCACGAATACCAAAGTCGAATACGACCGGGCCCAGCAGCTCTACGACCTCGGTGCCGGCACAAAACAGGCTTTGGATACGGCCCAATTCAACTATGACACGGCCGTCAGTACCTTAGCCCAGGCCGAATCGGATGTCGCCGAAACGGTCATCACAGCGCCCATGGACGGCGTCGTCGTCGGCGAACCGAAGACCGTCGGCACCATGGCCGTCCAGGGTAACAGCAACCCGACGGTCATCATGCGTATCGCCGACACGTCGACCAAGCAGATTCTGGCCAAAGTCGATGAAACGGATATCGGCAAGATTCAAGTCGGTCAGGATGCGACCTTCACGGTCGACGCCTTTACGGACCGGACCTTCACGGCCCACGTCTCGAAAATCGCCAAGACCGATACGAGCAACACCTGGGATACGAATGGCACGAGTTCGACATCGAGCTCCTCTTCAAACTCCTCGGCCAGCGTCATCTACTATTACGTCACCCTCGACGTCGATGACCCGGACGACGTCCTGAAACTGGGCATGACAGCCCGCGTCGACATTACGACATCGCAAAAAGACGATGCCCTGGTCGTCCCCATCGCCGCCTTGAAGACCAACGATTCCGGTTCCTATGTCATCCGCGTCGACGCCAACGGCCAGACCGAACAGGTCCCGGTCACGACGGGCATCTACAGCGATGAATACGTGGAAATCCTTTCAGGCCTGACCCAGGGTGACAAGGTTTCCATCACCTATACGGCCTCCAGCAAATCTTCGTCATCGAACAACAACCGGCGCCAGGGACCGCCGCCCATGTAAAGGAAGCATCGCCATGAAGCATGTCATCGAATTGAAAGATATCAAAAAGATATACCACATCGGCGGTGAAGATTTCGCCGCCCTGGCCGGCATTACCTTGAACATCGAAGAAGGCGAGTTCGCCGCCCTCATGGGGCCGTCGGGCTCCGGGAAATCGACGCTCATGAACATCCTGGGCTGCCTGGACCGGCCCACGTCGGGCTCGTACAAGCTCGGCGGCAAGGAAGTCGCTCACCTCAGCGACGATGAACTGGCCGTCGTCCGCAACCAGCACATCGGCTTCGTCTTCCAGAACTTCAACCTCTTGTCCCGCATTTCCGCCCTGGACAACGTCGCCCTGCCCCTGGTCTACGCCGGCGTCGGCCGCAAGGAACGGGCAGAACGGGCCATGGAAAAGCTGAAATCCGTCGGTCTGGAAACGTGGGCCCACCACAAGCCCAACGAACTGTCCGGCGGCCAGCGTCAGCGCGTCGCCATCGCCCGGGCTCTGGTCAACAACCCGCATATCATCATGGCCGACGAACCGACAGGCAACTTGGACACGAAATCGACGAAAGATATCATGCGCCTCTTCGAGGCACTCCACGAAGAGCACAAGACGATCATCCTGGTCACGCACGAACCGGAAATCGCCGCCTGTGCCAACCGCCAGCTCCTGCTCTCGGACGGCATGATTACCAAAGACGCCGGAAAGGGGGTCGTCATGGATGTTATTTAGTGAAAGCGTACAGATTGCCGTCACGGCCCTGTTGTCCAACAAACTGCGCTCTATCCTGACCATGCTGGGCATCATCATCGGCGTCGGTGCCGTCATCGCCATGATTTCCATCGGCATGGGCGTCAAGCAGAACGTCACCAACTCCATCGCCAGCCTGGGCAGCAACATGCTCATCGTCATGCCCGGCTCGACCAATCAGGGCGGCGTCCGCTCGGCAGCCGGGTCGAACCAGAAATTAAAATACGACGACGCGACAGCCATCAAGAACAAGATAAAGAACATCGACTATGTATCGCCGACGGTCAACAGTTCCTATCAGATCGTCAACGGCAACCAGAACTGGAATACATCGGTCTACGGCGTCACGCCGGAATACCTACACATCCGCTCCCTCGTCGTCCAGTCGGGCTCCTTCATCACTCAGAGCGACCTCAACTCGCGCAACCGCGTCGCCGTCATCGGACCGACGGTCGCGTCCAACCTCTTCGACGAAGCCAACCCGGTCGGCAAGAACATCCGCATCAACAACCAGCCGTACAAAATCATCGGCGTCCTGGAAAGCAAGGGCCAGTCCTCCATGGGCCAGGACCAGGACGATATCGTCATCGTCCCCTTGACGACGGCCCAGGAACGCCTCATGGGCATTACCTACGTCCGCTCCATCAACATCCAGGTCTCCAGCGCCGATAAAATCGAACAGGTCCAGTCCGAAGTCGAAACGCTGCTGCGCCAGCGCCATCACATCATGAACGGCAAAGAAGACGACTTCAACGTCCGCAACCTGACGAGCCTCATGGAAACCATGACCAGCACGACGACCATGCTGACCCTCTTCCTGGGCAGTATCGCCGCCATTTCGCTCATCGTCGGCGGCATCGGCATCATGAACATCATGATGGTCTCCGTCACTGAACGGACGCGGGAAATTGGCATCCGTAAAGCGCTGGGCGCGACCTTCCAGAACATCATGATGCAGTTCCTCATCGAATCCGTCGTCATCGGCGTCATCGGCGGCCTCCTGGGCATCGCCTGCGGCGTCGGCATCGCCCTGGCTATCGCCAAGTCGGGCCTCTTCCAGACAGTCATCACGGCGGCACCGATCATCATCTCCTTCAGCTTCTCCGTCGGCATCGGCCTCTTCTTCGGCATCTACCCGGCCCGGAAAGCAGCCAAACTCGACCCTATCGAAGCCTTGCGGTATGAATAAAAAAAGGGCTTGTCGCACGTGCGACAAGCCCTTTTAAGTTGTTAGTGGCTAGCAGTTAGTGGTTAGCAGATGGCTTTAAATTTGAAGGTTTTCTCTGCAAACTACAAACTCTGTGCTACAAACTATAAAGTAAAAGGGACCTTGCATGATGGTAGAAGCCTTCGTGCGACAGCCCATTTTTAGTTGTTCGTGATTCGTGGTTCGTGGTTCGCAGGGGATGTGCCCAAAGCCTTTTGGGCCCGTCAGGTGCCGACCCTCGGAAGGCACAGAACGGTTGCCAGAACGGACAGCTGTAGCGGGCGTCCCGGCTCTCCTGCCAGGAGAGCTGTCAGCGCAGCTGACTGAGAGGTTGCTTTTGAATCGTCGTACGGTTCATGGGATTCTTATAGGCGAGTCTGGAAATTCAACCTCTCCGGCCCGTTGGGCCACCTCCCCTATCAGGGGAGGCTTGGCGCTCTGCAATCGGCGGGCCGCCCCTACGAACCCCTAGCCACTAACCACTAGCCACGAACCCCTAATCTCTCAGCCAGCGACGGATGTCGTCTTCGGCATCTTCGATGGTCGTGCCCAGGAGGGCCAGGCTTTTACCGAGTTTGGCATCCGGGCAGAGGGCGTGGATGTCTTCCAGGCTGTGGCCGACGCCGCTGCCTTCGTGGGTGCAGAAGGGATAAATCGTCTTGCCGGAAAAATCATGGTTTTCCAGGAAAGTCCACAATGCCATGGGCATGGTGCCGCACCAGTTGGGATAGCCCAGGAAGATGACGTCGTAGTCGTCGATGCTGGGAAGATCCTTTTCCAGGGCCGGCCGGGCATTGTCGGCCTTTTCTTTCCTGGCGATCTTGACGACTTCCTGATAGTCATTGGGATAGACCGAAGCCGTGCGGATATGGAAGAGGTCGCCGCCCGTGAACAGGCGCAGCATCTGGGCTGCCCGTTCCGTATTGCCCACGGGCAGGTCGACGATCTTGCCGCTGACATAGTTCATGCCGGCGTGAGAAAAATATGCAATGAGGCATTTCTTACCTTGATAATCCATAAGTCAATCAAACCTCCCTGATATGTTTGACCTAAAAAGTCCCGATACAGTTTTCATTATACGGCAAAAATCGCCGCCATTCAATCACTATCATGAATGACGGCGATTTTATTTTATCATGCCTGCCAGGCGCCCTGTATCTTTCCAAGGCCCATAGAATGTAGTAAAATAGAGTTTGTCAATAGATTACAAAGCTAAGCAATACAAGGAGGTCCCTTTATGGCTCATGTAAATGAAAACTATTTAAAACTCCCCGGCAACTATCTTTTTGCAACGATTGCAAAAAAAGTTGAAGCGTATTCCAAAGCGCATCCGGAAGCCAATATCATCCGCCTCGGCATCGGCGACGTCACCCGTCCCCTGGCCCCGGCTATCATCGACGCCATGCACAAAGCCGTCGACGAAATGGGCAAAGCTGAAACCTTTCGCGGCTACGGTCCGGAACAGGGCTATGATTTCCTTCGCCAGGCCATCATCGATGGCGACTATAAGAAGCGCGGCATCGACCTCGAATTAGACGAAGTCTTCGTCGGTGACGGCGCCAAGACCGACGTCGCCTGCATCCAGGAAATCTTCGGCGACGACCTCAAATTCGCCGTAGCCGATCCGGTCTACCCGGTCTACCTCGACTCGAACGTCATGTTCGGCCACACGGGCGACTGGAATGCCGAAAAAGGCATCTACGACGGCGTCGTCTACCTCCCGTGCACACCGGAAAACGGCTTCAAAGCCGAACCGCCGAAGGAAAAAGTCGACATCGTCTACCTCTGCAACCCGTCCAACCCGACTGGCACGGCCATGAGCAAAGAAGAATTGACCAACTGGGTCAAAGCTGCCAAAGAAAACAACTTCATCATCATCTATGATTCGGCTTATGAAACGTACATCACCGAACCGGACGTTCCCCACAGCATCTTTGAAATCGAAGGCGCTAAAGAAGTGGCCATCGAACTCCGTTCGTACTCCAAATGCGCCGGCTTCACCGGGACGCGCTGCTCGTACGTCGTCGTTCCCCATGCCTGCGTCGCTTACAAGAAAGACGGCACGGCTGTCGAACTCAACCCCTTGTGGAACCGCCGCCAGTGCACTTTCTTCAACGGCACGCCGTACATCGTCCAGCGCGCAGCCGAAGCCTACTACAGCCTGGAAGGCCAGAAACAGTGCCTGGCTGACGTCGAATACTACATGGAAAATGCCCACATCATCCGCGACAGCCTGACCGAAGCCGGCTTCACCGTCTACGGCGCTACCAACTCGCCTTATGCCTGGGTCCAGACGCCGAACGGCATGAAGAGCTGGGACTTCTTCGACCTGCTCCTGGAAAAAGCCCACGTCGTCACGACACCGGGTTCGGGCTTTGGCCCCCACGGCGAAGGCTACCTCCGCCTGACCGCTTTCGGCACCAAAGAAAACACGGTCGAAGCCGTCAAACGCATTGCTGATTTAAAATTATTCAAATAAAGGTGGTTTAACCATTGAGTACCAATCTGGAAGTAGGCATCGTCGGCCTGCCGAATGTCGGTAAGAGCACACTGTTCAACGCGATTACCAAGGCCGGCGCAGAAGCGGCAAACTACCCCTTCTGCACGATTGAACCGAATGTCGGCGTCGTAGAAGTCCCGGATAAACGCATCCAGGTCCTGACCGACATGTATAAACCGAAAAAAACAATCCCTGCTGTCATGCGCTTCGTCGACATCGCCGGCCTCGTCGCCGGTGCATCCAAAGGCGAAGGCCTGGGCAATAAATTCCTCAGCCACATCCGTGAAACCGATGCCATCGCTGAAGTCGTCCGCTGCTTCGAAGATTCGAACATCACCCACGTCGACGGCTCCATCGACCCGATCCGCGACATCGAAACGATCAACACGGAACTCTGCCTGGCCGACCTGGAATCGGCACAGAAACGGGCTGACCGCATCGCCAAAGTCGCCCAGTGCGGCGACAAGGAAGCCAAAGTCGAATACGCAGTCCTGAAAAAAGTCCTGGCCTGCCTGGAAGAAGGCGAACCGGCCCGCAAAGCCGGCCTGACCAAAGATGAACTGCCTCAGGTCAAAGACCTCAATCTCCTGACCTTGAAGCCGATCATCTACATCGCCAACGTCGCCGAAGATGAAGCCGGCAATCCCGACGCCAACCCCAACGTCAAACGCGTCGAAGAATACGCCGCCAAGGAAGGTGCCCAGGTCGTCGCCGTATCAGCCAAGATCGAAGCGGAAATCGCCGAACTGCCCGACGACGAAGCCGAAGTCTTCCTGGAAGAACTGGGCCTGCCCGAATCGGGCCTGGATAAACTGATCAAAGCCAGCTATTCCCTCTTGGGACTGATCAACTTCTTCACTGCCGGTGCTGACGAAGTCCGCGCCTGGACCATCGTCAACGGCACGAAAGCCCAGAAAGCGGCCGGCAAGATCCACACCGATATCGAACGCGGCTTCATCCGCGCCGAAATCGTGTCCTACGACGACCTCATCGCCTGCGGCAGTGAACAAGCTGCCAAAGAAAAAGGCCTGGTCCGTCTGGAAGGAAAAGATTACATCATGCAAGACGGAGACGTCACGTACTTCCGTTTCAATGTATAGAAAAAAGGCTTGTCGCATATGCGACAAGCCTTTTTAAGTGGTTAGTGGCTAGCGAATGGGTTTTAATCGTAAGGGCCTCTACAGGCTCGTATCGTCCTCCCGACGTTTTGGGCGGGGCTCCCGTTCATCTGTCAGTCCGGCAATGTAATCGAGTGAGGTGTGGTACAGCCTTGCCAGCTGGATCAACTTTTCTACGGGGATCTTCCGTTTCCCCAATTCATACATGCCGTATCCAACTTGTGAACACTTCAAGATTTTGGCCACGTCGGCCTGAGAGAGCCTTGCTTCCAATCGAAGCGTCTTTAAGCGGCTGTAGTATTTCATTTCATCACCTGTTTTCATAGACAGCAGTTTACAACTTTTTGAACAAATAAATATCGCGTAACCACACCTTTGAAGTATAATGAATCTGCTAAAACACATCATCTCAAAGGAGTTACGCGATGAATTCATTA
>NZ_JBKKJR010000017.1:0-56998 GCF_046614755.1 Megasphaera indica | reverse complement strand
CTTTGGTCGCTAAGGCCCAAACCGCAAAAAATCCAACGGACTTAGTTCAGGCCTTGTGTAAACTAGCTTCATCAACTTCCGAGGTGGCGTAAAAGTTGTAAAGTGCTGTAAAATATTTAAAAACTAATTAAAATATGTCAATATTGAAAATATCAGGCGTTTTTGTACAATATTAGAACTTTTTTAAAGAACATAAATCAAGAGGGATGCCGGCTATTTTCCCTAGTCGTTCTAGGGAGTATTCTGGATATTCACGGACGAGGTCGTCAGGTAATAGGAGTTCGACGGCAAAGGTACTGGCTTCGCGTTCGATTCGGCCTGTCGATACCAAGGTGTTTTTTCTCAGCCACTGCGTATTCAAGTTGGTATGACAGATGGAATGGCCAAGCTCGTGGGCGCAGACGAAACGTTGTAAAGGGGAGGGAAGATTATCGTTCAGAATGATGCATTGAATCCGTTTATATTTTGTGTAATAGCCGAGAATAGACTTTAGCGGGGCGTATATGATTTGTACGCCGCGAGCCTCTGCAATTTCATATGGGTTCCATGTTTGGTATTTTTTCGCCGTCTGTACGGCGATTTTTTTTACATCCATAGCGCATCACCGCCTTTAACGAACAACCTATTTCAGATATTTTTTCGGGGTGAATTTCTTCTTGGCGGTCCGTTTCGCTATCTTCATGGCTGTTTCCAGCGATGTCCGTAATAGCTCACGGTCTTCATCATCTTCAGCATTACCCATGGCAGCGGACCCGTCTAGCGACTCTATCATGTTTTCAAGATCACGCGCTATGTCACGTTCATCTTTCGGCGTAAGCGGTGGAAGATTAGCGTCGGGAATCTCTTTTGATGTAGAATTGCCGAGCAAATAATCAACAGATACATTCAGGCATTTTGATATAGCAAGTAATTCATCATCTCTGATAGGACGGATTCCTTTTTCAATCCGATTCATAACGCTATTGTTGATATGAACCTTGTTAGCAAATTCCAACTGGCTCATTCCCATCGCTTCCCGCAATTCAGCGATTCTTTTCCCGACATTCATGAATATCACCTCTTTGGATATTTCTCTTTTAGAAACTATCATTATATTATTCATTTTAAATGTTTCTAAAACGGAAAACAATATTTATTTCTAAAACAGAAATATGTTTGTAAAATAGCCTTGACTTTTCTGTTTTAGAAATATATAATGACAATAGATAAAATTTCTAAAATAGCAATAAAGGAGGTGATAGATTTGAAGATAAAAAATAAAGTAGATTTAAAATTTATCCGAGAAAGACGATTGAAATTAGGGTTAACATTACTTGAAGCGGCTCGAGCACTTGGATTGAAAAATGCTGGAAATTATTACAAATATGAAGCCGGAGAATATCAGCTAAGCGCATCAATGTTGCCACCTTTAGCAAAGTTGCTGAAATGTAATATAAACGATTTTTTTTGTAATTAATATTGCTATTTTAGCAATAACAAGGAAAATAACATAACATTGGAATTATAAGGAAGTGCATAGCATGGATAGAAACAAAAAAGAGCCATGCGGGGACATGGCTCTAATTGTTACAAAAAACGACTTTTATTACACCGTCATACGGTGCATAGGCGTCATATTGGGCGTTCAGTCGTCGTCATTGGCACCATCTAATGAAGTATTTTTGCTAATTTGGGTCTGCAATTCAGCATTGTTGTTTTCTATACTTTTGGACTGGCTAAAATCCAGGTGAGCTTGTACCGCATCTTCGTGAGCTTGTACAGCATCCTGATGAGCTTGAATAGCATCCCTGTGGGACTGGATATTATCTTCATGTGATATAGATTCCATTTCACAGCCAGCAAAGGTACACAGCAAATTAAATAGCAATGCAATCAGCGTGATGATTGCATCACGGCTCAATGATTTGTCTTTAAGCGTAGGGAACAATTCATCAATCTGTTTCTCTTGTTCTTCTGTAACATCAGGAACGTCGGCATGTGATATTTCCATTGGATTCAATTGTTGTAAGAACGATTCGGCTAAGCCAGTACGCACATCCAATGGAATTTGGGAGATTGCATTGAAAGCGTCTGACCAGGGCAGATTACAAGCAGGATTTAGTTTTGTAATAACGTTCATAGAATCTTGTATAGACCTAATAGCTGATGGGTCCGTAATTTGAGAAATTTTTTCCATTGATTTCATTAGTTGCTGAATAGCAGGCGGTGGAAGAGTAAGGGAATACAATTTCTGCATTTGTTGTTGAATTTTGACAGCTTGCCAGGCAATATCTGACATCGAACTTAAATCTGTTATTTTCGCCACAATAGTCACCTCCTTCCGTACTCATCATAGCATGGTTCAACGGAGAGGGAAAGGAATAAAGGAGATGGTAGTATGACGAAGAATGAAAGAGCAACGCTGGAAGCGAATTTTAAATTGAACTGGCGTCGAGCTGTTCTCCTTCAGGAAACAGCAAAAGACCCGGATAATCAACACATCGAAAACAAAGCCAGAGAAATGGCAGCCTGTGCCAGGGGCTACCGGGAAGCCTGTATCGACGTTCTTGGATACTCATTCCATGACGGAGAAATCGGCGCTGCACGCGAAATTCAGCAATGGATTGATGACGCCGAACAGCAGGCCGGTGCGAAATTGAAGTAGAGGAGATGAACGGTATAAGGGGGAGGATTCCGATGAAGAGGCTGATAGATGAAAAAACAGAAGATATGATAATTGATTTTTTACTGAAGCAAGCCGCTATAAACGAATTGACCATATCACACATTCAAGAGATAGCGGATAAGACGATACAGTACATGAAAGATAATGCCGTTTTAAAAGAAAAAGTGGAGAGCTTGGTTGACGGCAAACTCTCTATGAATAATCAGAAAATCAGAAGAAGCGATACTGATAAGCAGAGCCAATGACGATTAAATACCAGCGTCCTCTGCCAGAAACGGTAATTCTTACGGGAGTTCGGGTGTAATGACCGCCGTAATATTTAAAACTTTGATGATTGCGATAGCGCTGAAAATTAGTCGAGTCAAGTAAGAACACGTCAGCAGCGTGCTGTAACCTGACTTCTACACTTAGCTTACCAGGACTATCCGCATAAGGAATATTAGGCATAATATCACCTCCTTCCATTTTGAGTATAACACAGCAATGCGAAATACAGGGATGGAGGAGCAGAAAATGGGTGAATTTTTGATTTGTCCGAAACGGACACAAAAAAAGAGCCACCCGGCGGTAACCGGACGGCCTAAGGAAAAAAGTTGATAACTACATTATAGCATAGAAGCATAAAAACAGTAAACCAAGAGGTGAGATTAATGGATCGTATTACGCAAGTCATTATAGTTCTCGTAATTAGTGTTTTGCTTGGCTTTTTTCTTCCAGTGATTGGAGAACTTGTCGTGCGATATTTGCACAATCGTCATAATTGGTAAAAACCAAGGTACGACCACGTCAGGCATTTCATCATCTCCTTTGCCTTCATTATAGCATGAAGAAATGGGGATGAACGAGATACAGAAAGGAGATAAACATGAAGCCGGATAAGGGAAAAGAACCGCGTAAGGAAATGGCTCAAAATCAAACTAAAAGATATGCAGCAGAAAAAAGATTACAGCTTCTGTTAAATAAAAAATTTGAAATGCTGGAAAAGTTACACCCGTTTCTTTTAGGAGAACCACAAGAAACAGTAACTAGATACGAGAAAGTTTTTGATGAAATAGATGGTGTTATTCAGCAAGAAATTAAATACCTAGATGGCTTTTGATGATAGATACAGCAATAGATTTAACAATGTCCAGGGTAACACTACCACCAACCGATTCGATTTTATTCAATGTACTTTGCCAAATGGATGGATTTCGAATGGCATCTAAATAGTCGTATCCAGATGATGTGAGTCTGTAAATCCAATAATCACTGATAGGGCCACAATAAATAGGTTCTGATGTTTCAATGAAGCCATCGTCAATTAATAGTTCAATGTGAAGTGAAATAAGTGGTGGATAGTCACATAAATCGGAAAAACTGTTAATAGTGATTTTGCTTTTAGTTGGATCTAACTCTTCGATACGAAGCAACATCTTCCGAAGCAGATCTAAATCACGTTTCATGATTTTCATCATCTCCTTTGTTTTCATTATAGCATGAAGCAACGGGGATGAACGAGGTATAGAAAGGAGAAGGAAACATGAAAGATATTCGGCCAGGACTATTGGAGTCCGATAGGGTTTACAGCGCCAGGACGCTGGCCAAAGTGCTGCATGTATCAGTGCGGACAATCTATAATCTCGCATCTCGCCGCGAATTGCCATTTGTAAAGATAACGCCGGAATCGGACATGCGTTTTCCGGGCTGGCAGATCAAGCAATGGCTGGACACGAAAATAGAAAAATGATGAATGGAGGGAAAGACATGAAACAAAGAACTGTATTGCGCTGGGGAATGACTATTGTCATAGCCTTGGGCGCTGGATTTTACGCCGGCAGCGGCATTGGAAGTATTGGACAAGGGCCTACGGTAGCCGCTGACAACGCAGAAATTCATATCGTAGAAGAAGGCGAAACATTGTGGGACATTGCCCGCAGTGTCGCTGACGACCGGGGACAGGACATCCGGGAAACGATTTATGAAATTCAAATCAACAATGACATCAATGAAGTGGACAGCCTACGTCCAGGGCAAAAAATCATTATTCGCTAGGAGTGACAAAGATGAAGAAAATCACCAAGGAAGCTTTAAAGAACATGCTCAGTAAAAAAAGCGGTTGGGATATGCTGACCGACGGAGTAAGAGACCTTCTTGTTGATGTCGTGCTAAAACATGTGACGACTGGGAAATGGGAAAATGGAAACCCTGAAAATATTTTCCTAGCCGATGGATGCTGCTGCGTGCGTTACCAAAATGGGATGTGGTGGCACTATGACCTGGTTAATAAGACATGGTTTTAGAAGGGAGTAAAAATGGAAAAGCAATGTCTTTTATGCGGAGGAACGTTTACTGCCTCTGATAGGGCGAAGAAACAGGAATTATGTCCTTCGTGCCGACGGCGGATTCTGAAAGAACGAAATAACTATGAAGCGGAATGGAACCAGGGAGGAAGCCCCAGGCCGGATTTCTGCGTCGTGTGCGGAAAACAGATTAATACGCCAAGGACCCGGAAATATACATGCAGCACGAATTGTAAACGAATCATGAGAAATATCATTGAAGGGGATACTAAAAGGCAGAAGCGGGCTGACAACCGAAAAAAGACAGCAGCCTTGAAAGCCGCAGAAAAATTCCAGGACCTTCATAAAGAAACGCCTCCCCCAAAAGAAGCCGTAAAGAAGGGGAGTCATCTGGGAGAATGTATTGCAGCAGCAAGGAAGGCTGGCATGAGTTATGGACAATACATGGCTATCAAATACAGCCAGGCGACTTAGTCCACGAGTTTATATGAGCCAGGTCATGTATTTCGTTATCTTACATATACGGGACGGAGAGCCTGTAGAGCGGATATATGACGACATGAGTCCGTGGGTAGAAGCCCGGCAAAAAGCACGCACCGCCATGGAGTTGCTTTTACCGGGCGATAGCCTGCGGATATTCGGGAATGGATGCTTTATTGAGGAGTGGAAGAAATGAAAACGATTGCAATATACAACTTGAAAGGCGGTGTAGGGAAAACCGTGACGGCAGCCAATATTGGGCATCTCTATGCCACACGGAGGACGCATCGCATGAAAGGGACGCCGCGTCATAGTTGTCGGCGGACTTTGCTGATAGACTGTGACCCCCAGGGAAACTTATCCTTATATTTCAAGCGGTACAACCCGGAAGGACCGTGCTGGCTGAGCGACCGGAAGATTTACGGGACGGATTGGCCGTTCTTGGATATTGCACCGGGCAACATGGATCTGTATGATTGCGAACGCCGGTTGTATGACCAAAAAGACACGAAAGCATTTAGCCAAAAAGATGATGCGGACCGGGACTTGTGCCTGATCGATTGCCCGCCGGCACTGAATATGCTTACCATCAACGCCTTGGGCGTGGCTGATTACCTCATCATTCCGGTCCGGCTCGACGCATTTTCTTCGCAGGGGCTGGACGAATTAGATCGCCAGCTAAAGGATGCCAGGGCTATCAATCCTAAGCTGAAACTTTTAGGCGTCTTGATTACGCATGATGAAGTGACGAAGTACAGCGGACAGGTGGAAGCGGCACTGCGGCAGAATTTTCCTGTATTCAAAACGAAGATTAGCCGGTCGCGGTGGATCATTGACAGTACGCTCATGCAGAAGCCCTTAGCCGAACTTGGGATGAATTTAAAGCCGGCCTGGCAGTATCGCCGCCTGGTCAATGAAATACTCGAGGAGATGAAACAATGAGTATCTTATCAGATATGGGACTGGTCCCTAAAGAAAAACAGCGGAAGATAGAATATCTGGATGTCGACTTACTCGATGAAAATCCGGACAACTTCTACGACACATCGAATGTTGAAACCTTGAAAGCAGCCATTGTAGCCGCCGGTGGGGTGCGGCAAAATCTCATCGTGCAGCCGACATCTAATGGACGATATCAGATTATTTCCGGTCATCGCCGGTGCAAGGCCATGAAGGAATTAATAAAGGAGCATGTTGTTGGCATTGAAAACAAAGTACCCTGTGAAATCGAAACCAATGATATGAACGCACAGCTCTTGCTTATTACGACAAATAGTTCGACCCGCAAGCTCAATGCCTGGGAGCGGGTCGAACAATACCGCCGCCTGGAATCGCTGGCCAAGTATTATCAGAAGACGGGAAAATTATCGGGACGGCGCCGGGACGCCATTGCTGACATGATGAACGATAATCATACCAACGTGGCCAGATACCAGGCAATAGCGAACAACCTGTTGCCGTCGTTAAATGAATGGCTGAAAGACGGCAGGTTAGGCATTTCCGCGGCATATGAAGTGTGCAAAGAACCGATAGAAGCGCAGCAGCAGTTTGAAAAAGAAGTAACGCCTACAGAGGCTGAAAAAACAGGCTCCATTTCTTTGACGCGCATTTCCACATTTTTTGCACTGTGGCATTGGAATCAGGATGCTAAGGCCTGCGCAAGTGCTTCTAGGCAGCCAGAATCGCCGCCACTGAAAGAAAAGCCAGTAGAAGATAAAACCGCAGCCGTAAAATCAGCGGAATTGGAACAGCCGATAGTAGAACCTGCGCGGGCGGAACCGGTCGCCGTTCAGCATGGCGACCAAATTGGGAAAACGCCGGGCCCGTCGTTAGAAGACGATATCCGGCGGGCTATCAAGCGGAACTGTAAAAACCTAAGTGCAGACGATATAGAAAATTTGGTTCACATGATCATAGAAAAAATAGATATATGGAGGGATGAAAATGAAGGATGACGTACTAAGAGCCTGGACGTGGCGAATCCTCTTAGCAGCAAGTGTTGTGTTCTGGGGCGGATTCATTGTTATTATGACGAATATTCTTTAAATATATTAACGGGAAGTGTCCGAAAGGGCATTTCCTTTTCCCATATATATGTATATAAAGGCGAAACGCCTTTATGGGCTTGTAGTAGGCGTTATGTTTAATGCCAAATAAAAAGAAGGTGACAGAAATGGGCTTTGTAAGAAACGTAAAATATTTTTGTGGAAAGGAATATTTTGAGACCGACCTCTTTGAAATGCCGGACATGAGCGCTCGGGGAAAAAGACTTCGAGAAAGGAAGATAAACTTATCATCGCCGGATCAAGTACGCCGGAACAAAAACAAAGCCCTTCGGACATTCAGACAAAAAGTAAGAACGAACTTTACCCGGAATGACATCTACCTCACGTTGACATACTCATTGGGAAATCGGCCGGATTGCGTGAAAAGCGCGAAAAACGATTTCAAGAATTTCATCCGCCGTCTGAACCGTCGACGTAAAAAGGCTGGCCTGGAAGCGGTGAAATATATGGGAACGCTGGAACGAAAAGGCGAGAACTATCACTTTCACCTGGTTATTAGCGGAGATATGGACCGGGATGAGTTAGAACGTATTTGGGGTAAAGGTCTGAGCAATGCGAGCCGTCTTCGCATTGATGATGAAGAACTCATGCAGAAGTTATGTCAGTACATCCTCAAGGAATCCAGAAATAAAGAGCGATACGAAAATTCGTATATTTGTTCGCGGAATTTAGAGAACCCGAAAGTCACTAAAAATGACTGGGCCTTCAGCCATCGCAAACTGGAAGAGTTGGCAGGGCTTACGGATTGCCGCGAAGTATGGGAAGCTACGTATCCGGGATATGAATTTATCGAAGCCACCAGTACGTTCAATTCGATGACAGGGTGGCATATTACGGTGAAAATGACGAAAAGGAGGGAGAAAGACGTATATCGAAAAGACGAAGCGCGTCCATCTTCACGGGGCCGCACTGCGAAAGTTGAATGATGCCGTACACGCGCGGGACGAATGGAAATGCGTGAATTGTGGACAATATGTGGACAATTCAGAAAAGATGCATCATGAGCCATGTGGCGTCTATAAATCCGACGAGATTACGAAGGCTGTCACACTGTGCCAGCGCTGTCACTATATTCGGCATCACACGGGAGACGCAGCTAACGTGCGGGAAAAATGCGTGAATTATTTGCGCGCCCTTTATGGTGATTTAGGTGCCAAAAAAGAATGAGGAGGTAAAGCGGATGAACCAGGAACATTATCAGGACCCAACGGCGGAAGAAGCTATAAGCCGGATTGAACGGAAGCGGCAGGAGAAGCGGAAGAACCGCAGGTATCGTATACGCCGGATGCTGTTGAAGCGGGCACTGGAAGAGATTGCGACTATTTGCGGATTCAAGGTACACATTACGTTCATCGAAAGCAAGGTGAAGTTATGATCATCAACAAGATTCATGTGAGCAGTAATGTTGTCCGAATCGGATACATCGAAAACGAAAAAGAAGTGCCGCGGGAATATACGCTGAAAAGCAAAGAGCTGGCCCGGCCAGAATTATACAAGGCCATGGAGAATATTTTTCACGTCATGGCCAATGTGGATACCTGCTTTGCCGCAGTATGCGACGGGGAGATTGAAGACATCGTAATTAAATACAATCGGGACAACAGCGTCGATAATTACGTATTAGCCGGAGCGATGCACGGTGATGACGGATTAGTCGCTACATTCAAGACGGAAAAGATTTATGCTAGAGCTTGGATGGAGCTGGACAATGCCGTGCGAAGCGCCATGAAGGAAGCGGAATTATTCATCCAGGGAAAACGGGCGCAGATGACGCTGGACATTGAAGCGGAAACACCGGCACCGAAATTGAAGGGAGGGGTAGCGTGACAAGCAAAGAATATCTGCACAAGGTTTGGATGGCCCCTATTAGGCTGAAAGAATTAGAGCAGGAAGAGCAGGACATCAAAGAAGATATTTTGCATCTGTCGGCTACCGATTATAGTGTCCCGCGAGTTTCCGGCGGAGGATGCGGTGGAGACACGTCAGATAAAATTGTCCGCTACATGGATGCCAGGGATAAAGCGACGACAGAATGGGATTACTGGATTAATCTTCGGATACAGTGCCGAGAAATTATTATGGGAATTTCTTGCGGTGACGATACTGAGATTTTTCAAACTGTATTGAAGTACCGCTACCTAGGGCACATGCAGTGGGAAGAGATTGCAGTACGTATGGGGTACTCGTACCGGAGGGTCACGCAGATTCACGGCAAAGCCCTGCGTGCCTTCGAAAAATCTTTTGAAAGATTTCCTATAATTTCCTATGGGTAGTGTGATATAGTGTATATGTGGACCAAAGGGAAAAGCGGCCACTCTCATGTAAAGCAACGCAACCGAATATGGAAAGCACCGTCTCAATTGCGAGGCGGTGCTTTTCATATGCAGGCGTGGCACAGCAGCAGGGCGGCGCCTGCACCACGGTGCTGCATGGCTGGCTGACGTGGTCGGCTGACGCAGGCGCACACGGGCCAGCGGCTCGCTGGGTGGGCCGGGCACAGGCCAGGGCATCCGGCTTGTTTCTGAAAAATCACGTTCCCTACTGGGGTGGCCCGTCTTCACAGGCCGCGCCGGCAGAAAATAGAGGGCCCAGACAGCTGGCAAGCCCCCCGGTGCCCAAGGTACTGTGAGCGGGGCAGGCTAACACGGGTCTGCGAGTCCCGGCGGTTCTGTCCGTCAAAATCAAAAAAATAGGTTGACAAACTGACGATTCAACCCTTTAGGAGGGAAGGAGGAATGGCAGTTAATGCAAAAAACGCATATAAAGAAGAATTTTCTGATGAAAAGTTCATTTTTTCTACGGCAGACACCTGCGATTTCTTTGGAATTTCGAGGGAGACATTGTCAAGTTGGCACAAAAAAGGCGCTCCCAAGGCCGCCCGCGGAAAGTGGAACCTGAAAGCACTGCTCAATTGGCGATATAAAAGCGAAACCAAGGAATCGCCACAACTGCGAAAACTGAGGGCCGAAGCGGATTTGAAGGAAGCTAAGGCCAAACAGGAGCAAATCAAATTAGGCGTAACCAAGGATGAATTTTTACCCGTTTACGAAGTCAGGGAAGACCTGACACTGCTGATGACTAATTTAAAGAAAAGTTTGCTGGCTATCGGCCATAACGTAGCTATAGAGCTGAATTCGCTGGATGCGGATGCGGCAGAAGTAGCCAAAACGGAAGTTGACAAGCGGGTACATGAGGCCTTGGAAGAGCTGAGTAAAGGGGGCACATATCATCGCAAGAGGAAGAAAAAAGCCACCGTATAAACGGTACATCCTCGACGCCCTGCGGGTGTTGAAACCGCCGGAAAAGATGAGCGTATCTCAGTGGGCGGACCGGTATCGCACATCTTGTCCGCTAAAGACAGCGCAGCACCTGGACGCTGGCATACATCGCGGACACCTTACTTGCAGGCCATCATGGACGCTTTCACCAAACCGGGCATCCATGACATTACCTTTGTCGCCGGGACCCAGCTGGGAAAGACCGCAGCCGAACAGAATATGATGGGCTATGCCATCGACCAGGCGCCGGGGCCTATGCTGATCGTATATCCGACGGATAAGCTGGCCGAGTTCACAAGCCAGAACCGTATCAAGCCTATGATTGCACTGTCTAAGCCATTGAGCGAGAAATTTGATGCCGAGCACAGTCAGAAATTGGAGCTGCAGTTCCAGGGCATGTATATTGCTCTGGTCGGGGCCAACAGTCCGAGCGGGCTGGCATCCCGCCCTGTACAGTATGTATTCTTCGATGAAATTGACAAGTTTCCGAAGTGGTCTGGCCAGGAAGCCGGCCCTTTGGAGCTGGCAGAAGAGCGAACCAAGACGTTCTACAATAAAAAGATTGTCAAAGTATCGTCACCGACGCTTAAAACCGGGAATATCTGGAAGGGATGGGAGCAGGCCGACGCCCGCTATGAGTATTATGTACCATGTCCTCACTGCGGGGCCTATCAAGTGCTTACTATGAAGCAGCTTAAATGGCCGGAAGGATCTAATGCGTATGACGCCAGGGATGCGGCGGAATATCACTGTATTTCTTGCGGGAATATCATTGATGACCGGCAGAAAATGGACATGCTGCGGCATGGCAGGTGGAAAACCATCAACAAGCCGCCGAAACGAGTGCACTCCGTGGCATATCACTTGAGTTCCTTCTACAGCCCGTGGCTGACCTTTGGCGACATGGCTTATAAATTCTTGAGTGCAAAAGATGAGCCGGAACGGCTGATGAACTTCATTAACTCCTGGCTGGCCGAACCTTGGGAAAACAAGGCCAATCGGATGCAATCCGACATCGTCCTGGACAAGAGACTAAATTACCTGCGGGGAACGATGCCGGCAGAAGCTCAGCTATTGACATGCGGTGTTGACGTGCAGCTGGACCACTTCTGGTATTCTGTCCGCGCCTGGGGGCCACATCTGACGAGCTGGCTTGTCGATTATGGCCGTGTCGAGACCTGGGGCGACGTGGAAACCGTCATCAACCGGGACTATGCCGATACAAATGGCGAAGTACGCAATATCAATCTAGCCTGCATCGACTCCGGCTACAACACGGATGAAGTTTATTCGTTCTGCGCGCAGCACATGGACGTAGCCATTCCGACTAAAGGGGCGTCTACGCCGCTGCGGGCCAGATACAGCGTCACTGTACTGGATAAGGCCGTTGGCTTTGGGCTGCGGCTTTATAACTTCGACACCAATCAGATGAAAGACTTCATCGCCGGGCGTCTGGGCGTAGATGCCGGAGCCGCCGGCAGCTGGAATGTCTGCAAGGATGTTGAGCCTTATTATGCAGACCAGATTTGCGCCGAGCAGAAGGTCGAATATAAAGACAAAAAGGGGCGGATAACGCTGAGATGGGAACCCATATCCAGTCATGCGCAAAACCACTTGCTGGATACGGAGACCAACAGTGCCCTGGCTGCAGAAATACTTGGCGTCCGCTATTTAATGGAACCCGACACAGAAGAAATGAGCGAGCCGGAAGAAAATGACTGGCTCGGAGATGCTGGGAAAAACTGGTTTTAGAAAGGAGGTGAAAGGTATTGGATACACTGGAAATCCAGCTGGAGCGCGTACAGACAGCGATTGCCGCGATTGAAACAGGGGCGCAGAAGTATGAAATCAACAACCGCAGTATCACCAAGGCGGACCTGGCCACGCTGTACAGCCGCGAAAAGCAGCTGAAAGCCGCCATTGCGGCCCGGGATGGCGACAATATTTTGTATGCGAATACCGAAAGACGATGAACCTAATTGACAATGTTATCCAGATTTTATCACCTAAGTGGGCCTGCGAACGGGCGGCTTACAGGGAACTGCTAAGCCGCTATGAGGCCGGTGAAATCAACCGCTTCAACGATGACTGGACGCCCATCAACGCCGACACAGAAAATACCGATAAGACACAGCGGGATATTATCAAAGCCCGCGCCCGGTATCTGGAAAACAACAGCGACATCGCCAATGCAGCTGTTGGCGGGATTGTACGTAATGTCGTCGGCGTCGGCATTAAACCCCAGGCCAGGACGCCGCTGGAAGCACTGAATAAGGAAATTGAGCGCCTATGGGACCAGTGGTGCCGGCCGGAAAACTGCGATATTACCGGGAATCAGACATTTTATGAAATGCAGCGCATGCTGCTGAGGAGGAAAATCGTAGATGGAGAAATCCTGGTAAAAAAAATAACCGACAAGGACGCAGTGGTTCCCTTCAAGCTCCAAATCATCAAATCCGATATGCTGGACCCTTACTTACTATATGCTCCTAAAACGAACCGAGTCATCCGAAGCGGCATCGAGCTGGATGACTACCTAAAACTGGTAGCGTACTGGATCCGGCGCAAAAGCCCGGATGGGTATATTGAGTACGAGCCCGACCGCGTGCCGGCCGCGCAGATCATTCACCTATGGACCAAGAACCAGCCGGACCAGATACGAGGGATGTCTGACCTGACGCCTATCATCAAGCGCATCAAAGATACGGCCGACTACCTGGACGCCGAAACGGTGGCTGCTAAAATCGCGGCTTGTTTTTCGGTATTTATTACCAGCGAGTTCGGGGGTGCTAATGTCGGGCGCGGGAGCAAGATGGACAAAGACGGGAAGAAATTGAAACGCGTCAGCCCCGGGATGATCCAATATCTAAGCCCTGGCGAGAAGATAGAGACGGCGAACCCGTCGCGCTCTATTACGTCCGCTAAAGACTTTGTCGCTGTCCAAGAAAGGCTGGCAGGGTCAGGACTTGGGCTGTCCTATGAGATGATGTCACGGGACTTCCAAAAAGCGTCCTTCAGCTCAGCCAGACAAGGAGCTCTGGAAGATCGGAAGACCTTCGAACCTATGCAGCTGTTCATGGCCTCGCATTTTTGCCAGGTCGTCTACGAAGAGTTCATGGATGCGGCTGTCCTGTCGGGAGCGTTACAGATACCGGACTATTGGCAGCATCGCACACTGTACACCAAGGCCGAATGGGTCGCTCCTGGGTGGTCGTGGATTGACCCCGAAAAGGAAGTCGATGCCGACATTAAAGCTATACAGAATGGAGGCAAGACGCTGGCGCAGTGGTGCGCGGAACGCGGATACGATTGGCGGGAACAACTGGAACAGATGGCACTGGAAAAGCAAACCGCTGAATCCCTTGGTTTGACGCTGTCTGTGCATACGCCGGAATCAGTCCAAGCCGCCGAAAGCAATCACAAAGACAATAACCAAGGAAAGGACGAAGAACATGAACCAGAAGAGCAGGAAGAATCTGAGCCGGAATCTTAACGGCAACATGATTTTATTGAGGGCTGAGGGCGAAGACGATAACCGTCAAGTGCAGTTATCTTTTTCCAGCGAAGAACCATATCAAAGATGGTTCGGGCCGGAAATCCTCAGCCATGAAGAAGGCGCAGCCGACTTGAGCCGGTTGCAGGACATCGGGGTGCTGTTGTGGCAGCACCGGCCCGACGCCCCAATTCAACCTGAAAGGCGAAGAAGCCTTGAATGTGCAGCCGGCCTACTTGATTGTGCCGCCGGAATTGGAAGTTGCAGCGGCTCAGCTGGTCAGCTCTGCCGTTGACCCGACCAAGTCCAATGCCACACCAAACCCCTTTGCCAACAGATTGACCGTCGTTTCTGATCCAGAATTAACCGATGCGGCTGAATGGTATTTGGCTGCAGCACCTGGCATCCTTCCGAGCATCGAAGTAACGTATCTGAATGGCAAAGAAACGCCGACCGTAGAAAGCGCTGTACAGTTTGATACCCTGGGCATCAAATGGCGCGTATACCTCGATTTCGGGGTTAATCTGATTGATTTCCGTGGCTTGCTCAAATCGAGCGGAAAGGATAAATAAATGGCAACTGCAAAATACATTCAAAAAGGACAGACGATTGATTACACGCCTAAAAGCAACATCGGGTACTTGGAAGTCGTTCCTTTCGCCGCTTGCATTGGTGTCGCCGCCGAAGCCATTGAAGCGGGCAAGACAGGAGCTGTCAGCCTGGTCGGCGTATATGAATTACCGGCCGCGACTGGGTTGGCCATTACGACTGGCGATGCCGTGTACTGGTCCAAATCGGACAACGTAATCAATAAGACGGCAGAAGGCGGAGTTCCGGCAGGCCTCTGCATTGCCGACAAAGCCGATGCCGCCACGACAGTATTGGTGAAAATTGGCTGATGTTTAAAGATATGGTGGCGGCAGATATTGACCAAGTGATCCTGAATGAAGAAGAGTTTGCCGACTGGCACGATTTGAACGGGACGAAATGCCTCTGTGTCGTATCTGACGATGCGACACGGAAGCGGTCCACGCTGTCCAGCCGCAACTATAGCGGCCTGCATGGAGAATTTACCTGCCTGGCCGTCAAGAAAGATTCCCTGCCGCGAGAACCAAAGCAGGGCGAAAACTTCAAGTTCGATGGGAAGCTTTACAAAGTCATATCGTGCGTCGACGACATGGGCATGTATACCATCGAACTCGGTGCGTATAGAATGGGGATGACATAATGCTTGAAATTGACGTAAGCGATTCCTTACAAAAGGCAGAAACCCTGCTGGAAAGCATGCCAGGGGCCGCAGAAAAGGCCTTACAGACCTCTATCCGAAAGTCCATCCGCGGCGCCAAAAAAGACGCCGTGCAGAAGGTCAAAGAACGTTATACTATCAAGCCATCATACGTGACGCGGACTATGAAAGTAACGTACCGGGGGCTGATAGCCTCATTAGTATCCAAGGGCCCCGTAAACGACCTGTCTTACTTCAGACATAATCCGGGAAACCCGCCCAAACATCGCCCGCCGACAGGCGTATACACGTATGCTGAGGTCGTAAAAGGCCAGGGCGGAACGATTGCCCATGCGTTCGTAGCCCGTATGAAGTCGGGGCACGTAGGGGTATTCCAGCGGGCTGGCCACGGATCATCCAATGCCAGCCTGCCGATTGAAAAGATTTCTGGGCCGTCGACACCGCAGATGCTGGGGGCGCCGACGGTTGCCGAATTTATCGAAAGGAAGGCCCGGGAGAGAATGGCAGAGAATTTGGACCATGAAATCAACGCCTTCCTTATGGGGTTTAGAAAATGATACCTGTATTACTGATTGAAGAATTGGCGAAATGCATCCGCAGCGCTGTCAAAGACTATAAGCTACAGGCCGAAGGACAGGCAGACAAACCGGTAACGGTATATGAGCAGCATATCTCTGAAGAAGATTTTCTCAGCGATACGTATTACCCTTTGGTTGTCGTCAGCCTGCAAAAAGTGGAAGATGGCGAAAGCAAAGAAATGCCGGAATCCTACGCGACCGTAGGACTTACTGTTGGCTGCTATGGAGAAGATAAGCGGGCCTGGCAGGATACACTGAATATCATGGAACGCATCCGGCAATCTGTGCTGAAGAAGCGAACGCTTGGCAATCGGTTCCGCCTGCGCCTGCCTACCAAGTGGGAGACTATCGAAGGGCAGCCATATCCATTTTGGTACGGCTACGGAACACTGGTCTACACGATTGCCCAGCCTGTGGAAGAAATGGAGTATTAATGGAAACACGCATTAAGTCTTATATCTACATTGGACCCAACCGGATCCAGGATGGATTGAAAAGTGGGCGTGTCTATAGAGACGGCAAGCCGTTTCGGCGCGTCCAGGAGCTTCAAGAAAAATACCCTGGCATTGAGCAGCTGTTTGTCCGCGTAGACAAAGCCGGGGAAGCGGAAAAAGAGAAGCAAAGAAAAGGCACGGCTATCTACATGGCTTACCAAGCAGTAAAGAGAGGAGAAAAGCATGACTTATAAACATGGCATTTTTACATCCGAGCAAGCGACGGGACTTATCCCTATGACCGAAACGGATGCGGGGTTGATTGTAGCTTTTGGCACTGCGCCGGTGCACCTGGCATCGGACCGGGCGCAGGAAAATACACCGGTGCTCTGCTATACCTACAAAGATGCCGTAGCCGCCTTGGGGTATTCGGATGATTGGAAGAAATATACGCTCTGCGAAGCCATCTATACGCACTTTGCACTGTATAATATGGCACCGATTGTCCTGGTGAATTGCCTGAGTACGAAGAAGCATACCAAGAAAAAAACGAGTGTAGAAGTTAAATTGACGGACGGCAGCGCTAAAATTGACGATGCTGTCTTACTGGAAACCTTGCAGTTATCGACGCAGGTCAGCGGTGAAGCAGACACTGTAAAAGGCACCGATTACACAGCGGCCTATAATGACGACGACGAAGTCGTTTTGACTGCGTTAGATGGTGGGAAACTGGCCAGCGCCAACACGGTTTATGCTACATACACGGCCTTAGATCCGAGCACGGTGACGGCGGATGATATTGTCGGCGGCGTCAGTACGGAAACGGGTGCCAGCAGCGGGTTAGAGCTGTTGGACGAAGTGTACCCACGCTTTGGCATTGTACCGGGTATCGTCATCGCGCCAGGCTGGTCGGACAATACCGCCGTTGCAGCTGTCATGAAAGCAAAGGCCAAAAATATTGATACCGTATTCCGGGCCATCACGATTCATGACGTAGCCGATAGCGTAACCAAATACAGCGATGTATCCGAATGGAAAAATAAAAACAACTTCACCGACACGACAGAAATTGTCTGCTGGCCGAGAGTCAAGAATGGCGATAAGTTATATCACCTGTCTACACAGATGGCCAGCCTTATGAACCAGGTGGACTCGGAAAATAAGGACATCCCTTACTATTCGCCGTCCAACCATTCACTGCAAGCTGACGGAGCCTGCCTGGCCGATGAAACAGATGTTTACCTGAATGTTGGCAGCGCCGGCTATTTAAATGGCCAGGGCGTTATTACGGCGCTGAATTTTATCGGCGGCTGGAAGTTGTGGGGCAACCGGACGGCTGCCTATCCGTCGAATACAGACCCGAAAGACGCGATGCTGACCAATCGGCGCATGTTCAACTGGGTCGGGAATACCCTGGTTACGTCCTTCTGGAGCAAAATCGACAATCCTGCCAACAAGCGGCTCATCGCGACAGTCGTAGACAGCGCCAATATTTGGCTGAATGGGCTGACGGCCAGCGAATGTTTGCTGGGCGGACGTGTGGAGTTCCGCAGTGACGAAAACACGACGACGGATCTGGAAGACGGAAAACTGCATTTCCATGTATATATCACGCCGCCGTCGCCGGCGCGGGAAATCGATTTCATCCAGGAATACGACCCGTCTTATATGGACACTTTATTTGAATAAGGAAGGTGAACTGAGATGCCGATTAATGAACAGCGCGATAAATTAATCAACTATGAAGTCTTTTTAGGCGGCAAGCGTAAACTGGGCATGGCAGATATTACGCTACCTAAAATCAAGTACCTGACCAACACAATGAAAGGTGCCGGCATTGGCGGTGATATCGACATGCCGACGCTGGGCATGACCAGTGATATGGATTTGACTATCAAATGGCGGACCATCAACACTGACGTCGCAGAACTTTTCGCACCCAGGGCACACGATTTAGTTTTCCGCGGCGCCAATCAGCATTATGATGCGGCGACAGGAGAACTTGTAACAGATTCGATTCGGATTAACGTGCGGGCACTGCCGAAAGAAATGGACGTCGGCAAGCTGGATCCGGCAAGCCAGACTGATTCGACGAATCAGATGAGCGTGCTGTACTTCCAGGAAAAAATCAACGACAAGAAGAGAATTGAAATTGACAAGCTGAATTATATTTTCGAAGTCGACGGCGTAGATTACTTCGCGCCCGTCCGCGCAGCATTGGGATTATAGGAGGTACTCATGGATACGACAAATTTACAGGCCGGACTGGAAGCCTTGACCGGATATGATTTCGAGCAAGCAGAAAACGCGGAACGCACGGCCGGGAATATGACGCCCGACATTAGCTTCAGCAAAGGGTTCCAGGCTCGTCTTGCTGCTAAAGCACTGGGCGTATCTATTACGGATATCAAGAACTTGGGTATTCGTGAATACGCCGTCATCACGACAAAGGTAATGAATTTTTTATTCGCGAATTTGGCCGCCGACGTCCAGGCTGCCGCAAGCGGGGACCAGCCGACCAATATGCAAGAATCGCCGTCGAACTCGTAGAGTACGACAGACTGGACTTTTGGATGGGACAAAGCGTATGCAGCATGAAACGCTGGCTGGAACTCATTCAAGAGCAAAATGAGCGCAATAAATAAGACCCCTTCATGGGGTCTTATTTATCATCCAGTATAAAGCGGTTCACGAGGTAACGCAGGAGACGGAATACAAGTTTTAAAAGACGCGCTCCAATGTTTACGAAAAACATAAATACGAATAGTGCAATCGTTACATACAGTGCAGTAAGCAGCATAACAATCACATCCTTTTGTTAATTTCATTATATCAGAAAGGAGGGAGAAACGGTATGGCCATGGGACATGTTTTTGAAATCGCCTTTGCTATCAGTGCGACACTGGGTGCAGGCTTTCGCGGCGCAACAACAGGCGCTACGAATCAAATGAAACAATTAGGAAATACGGCCAAAAGTATCAGCGCTCAACAGAAGCAGCTGGACCGGGCCTGGAAAGCTAGTGCCGCCTCTGTAAAAAATTATGAACGCCAACTGGTAAGCCTGAGGAACCAATTCGACCAAGGGAAAATTACTGCGACACAATACCAGGCCAATACCCGGCGTATCGGCCTGGCCATGAAGACCGCCGGGATGAGTGCGGAAGAATATCGCACGCACTTACAGCGCCTGCAGCAGGAAATGGATAAAACGAGGGCGGCACAAGCTAAACTGCAACAGGTATTGATGGCCAGAAACAGTGCGATGGCCAATTTCAGTGCCGCCAGCAGCGGACTGATGAGTGGCGCCGCAACGGTCACCATGATGAGTGCCCCAATTGTCAGCATGATTCAAACAGCGGCAAACTTTGAAGCTTCCATGTCCAAAGTCAAGGCCATTACCAGCTCCAGCGACCAAGAAATACAGCGACTAACGAACCAGGCCCGTGAATTAGGCGAACAGACCCAGTTTTCGGCCACCCAGGCCGCCGACGCGATGAGTTACTTAGGCATGGCAGGTTGGAACACGGAGCAAATCATGGCCGGGATGCCAGCATTACTCAACCTAGCCGCCGCCGGCGGTACTGATTTAGCTCGTACCGCGGATATCATATCGGATGATCTGACAGCCTTTGGGCTATCGGCAGAAGATGCAGGTCATATGGCAGACGTCTTTGCCGTAGCGGCCAACAAAACGAACACCAGCATCGAAATGCTGGGCGAAACGATGAAATACGCTGCCCCGGTCGCTCACGCCTTCGGGGCATCCATGGAAGAAACGGCGGCCATGGCCGGCATCATGGCAAACTCAGGCATCAAGGCCAGCCAGGCCGGTACGGCCCTGCGGTCTGGGTTTATCCGCTTAGCAGGGCCGCCGAAAATGGCCCGACAAGCCATGGAAGAACTGGGGTTGTCCATGGAAGATATCACGGCAGAGCAGAAAGAAGCGGCTATGGCCATGGAATCGCTGGGAATTCAAATGAGCGATCAGAATGGGCCTCGCAAGATGTCTGCTATCCTGAGTGAATTAAGGGATAAAACCCAGAACTTGAGCAAGGAAGAAAAGCTGGCTACGCTGGGCGCCATTTTTGGTAAGGAAGCGGCCACCGGGTGGCTGGCTGTGCTGGAAGCCGGGCCGGATACCTTTAATAGTCTGGTAGACGCCATGGAACATTCAGACGGGGCCGCTGCGCAGATGGCTGAAACTATGAATGATAATGCCAAAGGCGCGGCTATACGGCTGAAATCGGCCGTCGAGTCATTATCTATCAGCGTAGGTAATATATTCCTGCCAACCATCGCCAAAGGGGCTGACACATTGGCTGCGTGGGCTGGTGGCCTGTCAAAAGTAGCCGCCGCCCATCCCGGCGTTATTGAAGGCATGATGGGAATTGCCGGCGCAGCTGTTGGGCTATTTGCCTATGTCAAAATATCCAACTTCCTAAGCTCAGCATTTAAGCTGTTAAAGGCACAGTATGAATTCATCAAAACGATGCAACTCGCCGAAAAATTCGCCAAAATCGGTCAGGCTATGGCGAAAATCGGGCCGATTGCCATGCGCATGGCTACCACCGTAGGCGGTGCTATGCTCCGACTGGGAGCGGCTATGATGGCCAACCCGGCAGGACTGGTCATCATCGGCATTGTGGCCGTCATTGCGGCGTTGTACTTGCTATACAAGAACTTCGATAAAGTAAGGGAAGGCGCAGCCAATGCCTGGAAATCTATTTCTACCGGCGCTGCCGGAGCCTGGAATAGCTTGACCGGGTCGGTTAGCAGCGCTTGGGGAAAAATCAAAGCCGGCGCCAGTTCTGCCTGGGCCAGTTTAAAAAATGGTGTTTCTGCGGCCGGGGCGGGAATTAAAAATGGCCTTATGAAAGTCGTTGGATTTTACGTCAATTTTTACACAAGCCTGCCAGGACGGATAGCCTTTGCTATTGGATTCATCGTAGGCGTTTTAAGGGCCCTGCCAGGAAAAATTGCTAGTATGGTTACAGCAGCCGGACAATGGCTGAGACGCCTGCCGTCCATCTGCTTAGCCGCCGGCTCTGCTTTCATTGCCGCAGCCGCCAGCTGGCTCAGCGCAGCTTATAGCAGCGTCGTGTCGTGGATAGGCAATATGATTGAAGGTGCGGCTACCTTCTTAATGGAATTACCGGGACGATGCATGGCCGCTGGTTCCGCCTTCATCGCCGCAGCATCTGCTTGGCTCAGTGAAGCCTACGAAACAGCTGTATCGTGGATGAGCAATCTCGTCCAAGGTGTGTACAATTTCCTCGTACAGTTGCCGGAATACTGCGCAGAAGCTGGCGCGGCTTTTGTCGACGCAGCCTCACAGTGGGCTAGCGAAGCCTATGACACTGTAGTGAATTGGATTAAACAGATTCCTGGCGCTATCAGTGAAACGCTTTCTGGCGCCTGGGAAGGCATTAAAAGGGAGTTTTCAGAAGGCATTACCGTCGGCGTACACACTGTAACCGACTCAGGGGGCGGCGATGAACCAGACGAAAATGCGCGCGGCGGCATTTACAGCCGTGGTGCCTTCCTGACTTGGTTTGCGGAAGACAGCGATGAAGCAGCCATTCCTTTGGACGGATCACCCAGGGCCATTGGACTTTGGAAGAGGGCTGGGATGGCATTAGGGTTTAATACCGATGAAATAGAACCGGAAAGGTCTGGCCAGAAAGGTCCGAATCGGACTATACCTGCAACCGTTCGCCCGCGAATTCAAAGAACGCCGGGCATCACTATCCAGCAAGAAGACCAGGCGCCGACTGCGCCCAATATGGTATTCAACATGAACTTCTATGGAGAAACACAGCCTAAACGCGTTGAAAGTGCTGTAAAAGAAGCAGCACAACAAGCAAGGCAGAGCTTTGCGGAGCAGCTGGAATCCTATCGACACGAACGGAGGCGAGTAAGTTTTGGCTACTAGGTACAGAACTATCAGCGGAGATACATGGGACCTCATTTCATACCGCGTGTATGGAGATTGCAAGTACACGGATACCCTTATTAACAATAACACCGCTTATGCGGATGTTGTAGTTTTTGGAGCCGGAACGATATTGAATGTCCCTGATATTGAGTTGGAGACACCGTCAGCCCTGCCGCCATGGAAGAGGTGATGTAATGAATTTATGGGAAACATATGCTAAAAAATTATTTCCCCAACTGACGACGTCACAGGCTCGGATGGCAAAGGTCATCGTGCTCTACAATCACGAAAACATTTCGCTACAAATTGATAAGTACGCTAAAAGCGTGACCGTCGATGATGTCATGGATGGAGAAGCAGACAGCTTGAACATTACCCTGGAAGACCGTTCAGAGTTTTGGAAAGACGGATGGCTGCCAGAACGCGGGGCCATGCTCGATATCGTATTGATTACGTCCCATTGGGTAAATGGGGAAGACCTTCAGAGTCTTCCCATAGGAAAGTTTGAGATTGATGAAATCGAATGCAGCGGCCCACCAGAAGAAGTGAAAATTAAGGGCGTATCTATCCCGAACAACGCAGAAATCCGAAGCGTAGAACATTCCCAGGCATGGGAAAAAACGAAGCTGTCGGCCATTGCCCAGGACATTGCAGATCGGGCTGGACTACAGCTCTTTTATGATACATCGGAGGACCCCGTACTGGATAGAGCTGAAGAAACGGCTCAAACAGATCTGAGCTTTTTATATAAGCTATGCCAGGATGCGGGATTATGCCTGAAGGTATCCGATGAAAAAATCATCATCTTTGACGAGCAAAAGTATGAAGACCAAGACCCAGTCATGACTATATTCAAGGGGCATGACTCACTGGAATCCTATTCCATCAAAGCCACGATTCACGAAGTTTATAAATCCTGTCATGTGAAGTATAAGAACAGTAAAAGCGGCGAACTTATCGAATTTACCTATACCGTGCCGGAGCGGGAAAACCTGCCTGGTATGACACTGGAGGTAAACGAAGAAGTCGCCGATGTTGCCGAGGCCGAGAAGCTGGCCAAGAAAAAACTACGGGAAAAGAACCGGGAAGAAGTACAGGCAACGGTAACGATGGCCGGAAATTTCTATATGCTGGCTGGCAATACCGTCATGCTGGACGGCTTCGGGAAATTCAATGGGAAATACGTCATCACGAAAGCCAGCCATAGTCTGGGGAATGGTTATACCGTGCAGTGCGATTTGCGGAGGTGCTTATATGGATACTAAAGCCATAGCCAATGTGCTGAAGAATATGTTCCGGGTCGGAAAAGTATCATCCCTCAATCCGGAGCAGAATACGGCCCGAGTATACTTCGAAGATCAGAACGGCATGGTATCCTGCGAAATGGCCATTTTGAATCGGGGCAGTAAGGTTGTTAAAGATTACTGGATGCCAGACGTTGGTGAAGACGTGCTTTGCCTCAATCTTCCGAATGATAAAAACAAGACGGTCGGGTGGATTCTGGGAAGTTATTTCAGCCAGAAGGATAGCCCGCAAATTGCAGATGACAAAGTGCGGCGCATCGACTATGGGGACGGAAGCTATATCGAGTACGACCGGAAATCACACACCCTGAATATCCACTGCGTCGGCAACATCAACATTACGGGAGCTACTATTAATCTGAATTAGGAAGCGATGACAATGCCAGCAGCGGCCAGAAAAGGAGACAGTGAAACCGGAACCTGCGACCTGGGGAAAGGCTGCTGTCCTCATACTCGGAACGGGAGCAATGGGACAGTTTCTGCCAATGTAATCATCAATGGACTGGGAGCACATCGTTTGGGAGATACCGGACCATGTAACTGCCCGCATAGCGGTACATTTCAAACTACGGGGTCATCTGGCACTGTCTTCGTAAATGGAAAGGGCGCCGTTCGCATTGGCGATGCGACGACATGTGAAACATGTGGAAAAGGAGGGCAACACACGACAGGGAGCCCGAATGTTTTCATTGGAGGATAGTCATGTCATTTCTATCAAACGTAATCCGGGCGCGGCTACAAACGGCTGCCCAACGGATGGAACAAAATACAATCAGCATATTGCGCGGGAAATTATCATCCTGGGGCCTGAGCATCCCGATCGGATGTCTGGGGCCTGTTGTCTTCACTGTTTCCAGCTCAGAAGTGAGGACTTTTTCGGACTGGAAGCGGGAAGCCAAGGGAAGGTATGCTACACATAATGTAATGGGCGGACGGCCTGTATTGGAATTCCTGGGAACCGATTTACAAACCATTACTTTCACTATGCGGCTCAGCGTCTTCCTGGGAGTGAACCCGGCGAATGAAGCGGCAAAGCTGCGCCAACTATGCGAAGACGGAACATCCATGCCGCTCGTCATCGGCAATGAGCCAGTGGGGGAAAACAACTGGATTATCGAAAGCATCGGAGAAGAAACCCAGGAATGGGATAACAACGGAAATATACTGACATCAACGTTACAGGTGACCCTGAAGGAATACGTAGGCGATATGATCGTCTTAGGGGGAGACTATGATTTGGCAATGGAAGGAGATGAAGAGTCGTGAATGTAGTACTGGAAATGGAATTAGATCATGTTGACTTCGCGCCTTCATCCACGGCGGCCGAAATCGTCCAAAATGTACAAACCATTTTGACGACGCCGAAATATACGGTTCCCCTGGACCGAGAACTCGGCATTGATGCCAGCATGCTGGATGCTCCGATTGCCGTAGCCCAGGCACGAATCAGCAGCGAAATCATAGCTGCCGTACATCAATACGAACCCAGGGCATCTGTGACCAAGGTGGCCTTTAAAGGGGATGCCGCTGAAGGAACTATCAGCGCTGTCGTCAGCGTGAAAATTACCGAGTAGGAGGTGACTACATGCGATTACAAGATTTACCAGATGTCGAATTCTTGGACACAGACACAGAGACTATTAAAAATAGCATCATTACCATCGCAGAAGGAATTTTAGGAAGAAAATTGGCCAGGGCGGACCCTTTGCGGCTATTCCTCAACTCTTTGGCACTTATCATCATACAGCAAAGGGTTGCGTTTAATCATGCCTTCAAGATGAACCTGTTGGCTTACACCGAAGGCGACGCCATGGACCACATCGGGAATTTTATCGGATGCGACCGCATTGAAGCAACGGCGGCCACAACCACTGTTCAGGTGACGCTATCAGCTGTACAGAACCATACTGTAATCGTCCCGGCCGGGACCCGAGTCGCGACGGACGACAATGTCGTATTCTCCATCGAAAAAGACATCGACGTACCCATTGGAAGCCAAACAGCGACAGGACGGGCTCTTTGCCAACAGAAAGGAACTATTGGCAACGGATATGACATTAATACCGTAAAAAATATCGTAGACAACGTTCCTTATGTGGCGGAAATAATCAATATCACCGCGACAGAAGGCGGGGCAGAACGTGAGAGTGATGAAGCCTATCGCGAGCGAATCCATGAGGCTCCGGAAAAATTTACGACAGCTGGATCTAAACAATCCTATCAATACTATACGAAACAATCGTCATCGCTTATTACGGATGTGACCGTTAATAGTCCGGAAGCTGGTACCGTATGTATCGTCCCGCTGCTTAGCGGCGGGGAGTTGCCTGGAGATGAAATTATACAGAAAATACAAGAAACATTGAACGACAATGAGATTCGTCCGCTTACTGATAAGGTATTAGTAAAAAAGCCCGAGACAATAAGCTTTAGCGTAAATTTGACATATTATATTGATGAGGATGATGAAAGTACCCAAGTAACTATTAAAAATAATGTTGAAAAAGCTGTAGCTGAGTATGTTAAATGGCAAAAAGAAAAACTAGGGCGGGATATAAATCGGACAGAATTATATTACCGGATTAGAAATGCAGGGGCGAAGCGTGTTGTTATATCTGAACCAGCAACGGATTGTGTTGTTTCATCAGAACAAGTGGCAATAGCCAATAGCATCAATGTTAGTTACGGAGGGCTGGAAGATGGCTAATACCCTGGAAAATACAAGCATATTGGATGTGCTGCCAATTAATTTGGTAGATGATGAACAAATCATAGCGGCCAGTAAAGCCTTTGATAATGAAAAAGTGAAAATACAACGTGCATATACATTATGCAATATCTTGTCAGACTTAGAATCACTCACCAATGAAGCATTAGATATTTTAGCATGGCAATGGCATATTGAAAATTATGATAGTGAAAATTTGAATAAGAAACAAAAATGCTCCATGATACAACAATCCCTTCGTTGGCACCAGAAAAAGGGAACACGAAAAATAGTGGAAGAAAGTATGAGTGTTATTTACGAGAATACATGTCTAGAAGAGTGGTATGAATATGCGGGAAAGCCGTATCATTTTAAAATCAGTACCAGTACAACGCAATCCATTACAGAAAAAAATATTGCTAAGTTGATACAAGTCATTAACATGGTAAAAAATGAACGGTCCTGGTTGGATGAGATTACATTAAAACGGAAATCGTTAGGAACTACATTTTTTAGCAGTGCGAAATGCGTACACAAAGTGGTCCGAATAGGACTCTATCGAGCAAGCATTCCGCCTCAATACGCAAAGATGTATATTAAAGGGGCGCGTCATATTCATAAGGAGGTAGTTATTAATGGCTAATTGGATTGGAACAATTTTAACTAATAAAGGGAAAACTTTACAGGGGAAAGTTGAAGCAGGGAAATGTAAATTAGAATTAACAAAAATGAAGATAGGAAGCGGGATTTTAGAAAATGGACGCGATTTAGAAGGATTGATAGAGCTAATCAATAGTGAACAGGAAATAGGGCTATCTGAAATAGAAACCATGGATACTGGAGAATGTGTCGTTCATGCGACTTTATCGAACATCAACGTTAAAACTGGATTTTATGCCAGGGAATTGGGGCTGTATGCGACTGACCCAGATGAAGGAGAAATTTTATATGCAATAACAACTGATGGTAATCCGGACTATATTCAAGCGTATGGTGGAACGACGACGATATCGTATGATATAGCCCTAACAATTATTGTAGATAATGCAACACATACTGTGGCTACCATTGATCCAGAAGGGCTGGTCACAGAAGCAAAATTACAGAGACATGATGCTGACACTGCTGCGCATACCGCTCTGGCAACGACTATTGATGATACTCTCGTGCCGACGTCTGATACAAACACTATCCGGAACCTGGTAAGCAACCTGGCAAACCGTATTAAAGCTGCTACTGGGGCTGGTGGTTGGAAAGAAGCGCCGGCGGCGACCCTTGCAAGCCTGAGTACGATGATTGCAAATCTTGCAACGGGGGCAGACGTAACCTGGGACGGGAAAAAGTTTACAAATCATCGCCTCGGCATCACCGGGCTAATGGACCAGAACGGCTACATCTGCTTTGGCCCGAATTGTGGAAGCCTAATTATACAGTGGGGGCATGAACGCTGAACGATTTTATATCGAAATTGCCAACCCCATATGCTTTACCTTCCATCCCGTAATCGATTGCAACGGCAAAAAACTGTGCGTTTGAGTACGAAGTGGGAAGTAAAATTTCTTCAACATTTGTTTGTTGATTCACAGCCAATCCCCACTGTTTAGATACCGATAATAAGGGCACGGATTGTTTGACCGCCTTGTTTAATCGTGCCGCCATTTAACACCCATTTGGATAAAATGTTTGCATGGGTGTTCGATGCGGTTTCAATATCGCCACCTGCTATAGCAATCCCGTTCGATGTATTCCATCCGGCTGGATCACCTTCGGTTGTGATGATTGCCCAGGGCTTACTAGACAGTGCAATCGGATAGGTGATGGTAGATAATCCATTTGGATTGTAAAATAATCCCCACTGTATCCATGTGACATTGCTTTTCCCCGTTCCGGTATATCCTTGTTGCGTTTCATAGTCAGGGGTAATCATAATTGTATCTGTTGTACACTCCGTCCAGTACGGGCAAGCCACAAATCCGGAAAAATCTCCAGACCTCATGGTCATCACAGCAGCCATAGCATATGAGATAGTCAACGGCAAGGCGAAGCTCTGAGTCATACCGTTTAATGCTACTAGCTGACTTCCCCACTACACCATTTTCAGTTTTTTACTTATCAATAGGCAGATAGCTGTCTATATGGCCACTGTTGAAAGGAGATGAGTAAAATGACCGAACGCGACGTATACCTCATGCTTGGCACTGACGACGAGAAAAAACGTCCCAGTGTCGTATGCGGTGAAGTAAATAACGCAATTTACACCATGAAAGTTGTCGCTGAAAGCTACGGAGTCGTTTTCAGCGATGCCGTCATCGACCAGTTATATAAAGAGCTGGACGAGCATCTAAAACGGATGCAAAAGTTATGATTATCAATATTTTTTAGATAAATGAGAAATACAGCATTAACCAGATCACCGGTAGTCCGCATCAAATAAAATCATCTATAGATGCAGATTTACCGATTTTTAGAGTATCAATAGTAACAGTGATAGAGCCGCACAGCGGACGGGTTTTACGCGTCTGTATGCGGCTCGTATAGTATCGCATTAGTAACAAATTATTTGAGCAGCTCGATGCATTTGCGTAGCTGCCGCAAGTTTTTATGCGTATACACCCGATCTGTCACATCGCCGTCAGCATGGCCGAGGATGCGCCGTTTGGCGTTTTCATTTGCGCCGGCGTTATCTAAAAGCGTGGTGACAGTATGTCGACAGTCATGCGTTGTGTGCCCGCTGGCGTGAATTAGTGTCATGACATGGCCCCAAATCGTAGCATAGCGGCCATAGTTATAGGGCTGCCCATTATCGTCTGCAATAAGTGTTTGCCCAGGCATCTTCATCCGTGCCTGGACAAGCGGTAAAATGCGATTGTGAATCGGTATAATGCGTAGTCCGGCAGCAGTCTTGCTTTTTGTGATACGAATGTATTGTTGCCGCAGATTGACGTCCGATTTATCGAGGTTGAGCATCTCGCTACAACGCATGCCCGTGTACATCAAGATAAGCACAGTATCAACGCCAGGACTATCGGTGTGAGTCCACAGTCGATTAATTTTCTGACGTGAAAAGACCTTGTGAGGTCGAACTGGTTTGTTTTTACCGAGCGTGAGCAGTTGAGCGTAGTTTTTGTCGGATGCTTCAATTTTAGCGGCATATTTTGATATGAGACTAATCAGAGAGCGTACTTTTTTGACGCTGCTGTACGATAAGCCGTGCCGACGCATATTGTCTATGATGTGCTGATAATCTACATATTTGATGTCTGCAAATATTTTCGTATGTAGCGGCTGGCAGTGCAAAAAAGCATTTTTATAGCTGTAGATAGTTGATTCTGCAGGCGATGTATTGTCGATATGTGCCGGAAGCCATCGGTAATATAGTTCTGCAAAAGTCATTTTGTGGCCAGGAAGGGAGCGGTTCGTATGAATTTTATTATAATCAGCAGCGTAAATTTCAGCCTCTACTTGTGTGCAAAAATACGCTATAGGTTTTTGTCTGCCGGCTTGTGTTACGACAAATACGTAAGGCCGCCGCCGTTTTCCTGATAGCTTTTTGATACTACCATAACCATTAGGTTTGCGCATTTTAATTACCACCTTTTTACCCTTATATTACACAGGAGGAGTCAGCATGGCAAAAGTAGATTATTTAATTAAGTTTGATGAAGACGGAAACCGCGGTGAGACATATGACGCTGTATTTATGACAGCGGAAGAAATTGCGGACTATCAGGCAAAAGGATTTATCGCAGTAAGCACAGCAGATTACCAAAACTTGCTTGGTAATAATGATGAGCATCAGCTATATATTCGCCAAAAAGATGGGACCTTTATTCCGAAGCCGGCATACGTGCCAACAGCGGAGGAATTGCAAGCCGCTAAGTTGTCCAAATTGGACACCGAATACGCGGAAAAACTGGAAGACAATAAAAACTCCATTATTATCGCCGCTACCGTTGACCAGGATGAAGAGTACGCTGCCCGGTTGCGGCAGGAACGGCAGGCTATACAGTCCGAATATATTGATAAAAGGAGTGAACTATAATGTCAGGAAAGAAATGCTTTTTATGCGGACGCCCCATGAAGACTCAAGAAGGACTATTATACGCTCTCTGTACTAATCCGAAGTGCCCAAGGTCAAAGCCATTGTCTGCGCCGGAAGAAAATAAAGTAAAATCGGAAAAAGCTGCCAATCAGGGAGGTGAAACATGAGCGAACATGATTTTCAGTCGGAAGTCCTCGAAAGAATGGGACGGCTAGAAGAGCAGTCTAAACAGGCACTGGATACCGTAAAGAAACTTGAAGAGCAGTTCCAAGAGACGAAGGAGTTGGCCATTGTGGCCGACCAGCGCGGGCGATCCGCGCATCACCGGATTAACTCTATGTACATCATTGCCGGAATTATCGGCGGCATCATATCGTTTATCGTCGACTATTTTCGGCACTAAGGAGGTGATGCATATGCATGTAACGACGGACATGATTGTCGGCACAGGTCTCGTAGCTTCCCTGCTTGCTGCTATCTTTTGCGGTAGCACCGAGCTTCAGACAACCATCGGTAGCGGATTAATTGGCTACCTCGGCCGGACAGCCATCGAAGCTAAGAGAGAGAACATGAAATAACGACGCTGTTGGATTTGAAAGGAGAAATTATATTATGTCCGTATTTGACATTTCTGAATTCCAGCCGGATGACCGCGTACAATCGCTAAACAATCAGGGTGCGGATGGCATCATCGTCAAGATTGGCGAGGCCATGGAGCTTGATCCGAAGTTCGTTCGCTTCGTCAATAATTGCGTCGCCTGTGGGGTGCCATACGGCGTTTACTATGTATCGCACGCACATAACGCGGATGAGATGATGCAAGAAGCAAAATGGATTAATGACACAATCTACAGCTATCTCGGCGAGAACAATCTGCCGAAACTCGGAATCTGGTGGGACATGGAGGTCGGTTCTGTCCAGCGCGGTGACGTCTGGCCGGACCTGCGCGATGCTATCGGCACGATGCAGTCTTGGTATCCGGGCTATGACAAGGTCGGCATCTATGCACAGTACAGCTATTTCACGCAGTACATCGACATGGACGCGCTGGCGTACTACGACATCCCGGTCTGGGTGGCTCAGTACGGCTACTACGAAAACAGCCTGAAGGCAGAATATCCTGCCTGCCATCACGTTGCATGGCAGTTCACGACGCATGGCGAAACGCAGGATGAAAATGAATGGTATGGATTTTAAGGAGGATAATTATGAGCAAATGGACAGAAGTACGCGACGGTTTTGTATCCGCTTTGGACGTTAATGATGTCGTGGATGCGGCAAAAAATCAAATGGTAGCCAGCTTGGCCGGCGAAGGCATGGAAGCTATTGAGGCAATTGCCAACAAATTCGTAGAGCAGATTCAAGTTCAGGCAGCATCTGAAGCAGGGTGGTCTGCAATTCGCGACAAATTTGTTTTGCCGCTCTTGATCAACGGCACGATTTGGGCAGCTAAGTTTGTGCTGAGCAAGAGCACAATTACTGAACAGAATAAAGTCTAAATGAAAAAGCCAGCAACACTAGGAAAATACTAGAGTTGCTGGCATATTTTTTATTATAATCAGTCGAAAACGATTGACAAAACAACGGAATAGTAAAAAAGAACGTTCTCGATTCTTTTGAGAACGTTCTTTTTTTGTTGCAGTCAGCACGCCAATATAGTATCATAAAAATAACTGGCGAATATTAGTTCGGGAAAGGAGAGAGAAGTATGATTAAAAGTAAGCATGGCGCCTATTATGTCGTCATTAAATACAAGGATTTACAAGGTCGATCCCGGCAGAAGTGGTACAAGTCTGGAACAAATTACCGGGATGCGGTGAAATTGGAGAGGAAGATTTTGGCGGCCCGAGATGCCGGGGAACTCATCGTATCCAAGACGGACATGCCGACACTCGAAGGCTTTCTTTCTACTTGGCTCGATACTACTATAAAGCCACCGGCACGGGCTGGCGGGACGTACGAAAATTACAGTCTCTGCTCCCGCAAGGCGTGCAAGTATTTAGGGAAGACCGCCTTAAATAAGGTTACTCCGCTTCAGTTATCGGTTCTATTCAAAACATTACAGCAAGACGAAGGGCTGTCGGTAACCTATGTACGCATGATTCACAGAGTTCTTCGCGCGGGATTTAACACGGCCATTCGCTGGGACCTTATCACAAAAAATCCGTGTCTTATGGCGGACGTTCCTTCTCCTGCGCCGTCACCGGCGGTGGCACTTGATAAAGATCAGGCGATGGCCTTACTGAGACAGAGTGAAACCATATCTAAGAAAGCCAATATTGTCGTCGCACTGGGGATGCTTTGTGGATTGAGGGAAGCGGAAATGTGCGGGCTTCGCTGGCAAGACTACGATGCAGATACGGGAGAATTACATATCAGGCATAATTTAAACGCCAGGGTGTTGGAGAATATTGACCACTCGCTTTATGAAGTCTGTATCCCGTGCGGCAAAAAGCATCTGGTATTGGATAAATTAAAGACGGAGTCTTCGGCTGATACGATTATCCTGCCAGAGTACGTACAAAAGCTTTTCCGCAGCCAGCATCTATGGTATGGAACCTGCCGCTTGAGATTAGGGCCGGCTTTTCATGACCTTGGCTTCATCCTCTCTCATGAAACGGGGCTACCCATCAGCCCACAGTCTGTCTACTACACAGTACAGCACGTGTGGGAAGCGTATAATAAAAATCACGAAGACAGCCCGCTGCCAAAGATTAGGGCACATGATTTGCGCCACACCGCAGCCACGTTATTGCTTGAGGCGGATGTAGATATCAAATACGTTAGCCGCCAGCTCCGGCATTCATCGACCGTCATCACTCAGAACCTTTATCAGCACGTTACCAGACGGGCCGCCTCTAAGACAGCTGATGTTATGGATGCCCTGGTAAATTCAAATATCTGAGTTCAAGGGTGGACAACAGGGTGGACAGCGCTACTTTTTCCTACTTTTGGGCAAAAAAAATAAAACCGCATGGGATGCTATAAACAGCATAACCATGCGGTTTTTATCTGGCGGAGCGGGTGGGATTCGAACCCACGAGACCTTTCGGCCTAACTGATTTCGAGTCAGCCCCGTTATGACCACTTCGATACCGCTCCATAAGGTACTTTGCTAGTATAGCATGGTATGCGCTATCCGTCAAGTTTTTTTGCATATTTATTTTTAACAGTTGGTTTACAAAGAAAATGTTGACTTAGAGCGTACTTCAGGTGGTACAATGAAAGTATCTTATTGTTAGGGGGTAAAAATATGGAAAAAGCCAAGGTATATTTCACGGACTTCCGCTGCCGTCCGGGGAAAAATAATTTACAGAAACTGCAGAAGCTCTGCAAGAAGGCTGGTATTGAAAATATCAATTTTGAAGGAAAATTCGTCGCCATCAAGATGCATTTCGGGGAATTAGGCTGTCTGGCTTCGCTGCGCCCGCAGTATGTCAAAGCCGTGGCCGATTTGGTCAAGGAATTAGGCGGCCGGCCGTTCTTGACAGACTGCAATACGCTCTATCCGGGCAGTCGTAAACATGCATTGGAACACATGGATTGTGCCAACCTCAACGGTTATAATACGGTCACTACGGGCTGTCAGATCATCATCGGCGACGGCCTGCGCGGCACCGATGAAGTCGAAGTGCCGGTCAAGAACGGCGAATACGTCGAAAAGGCGAAAATCGGTCGGGCCATCATGGATGCCGACGTTTTCATCAGCCTGGCTCACTTTAAGGGCCATGAAATGACGGGCTTTGGCGGCGCCATCAAGAATATCGGCATGGGCTGTGGCAGCCGCGCCGGCAAGATGGAACAGCATTCGTCGGGCAAACCGAAAGTTGACGAAAGCAAGTGTAAGAACTGCCATCGCTGCGCTCAGGAATGCGGTTCTGACGCCATCACTTATGAAGATAACGTCGCCCACATCCACGAAGACTTGTGCAAAGGCTGCGGCCGCTGCATCGGCGCCTGTGCTTTTGATGCCATTCAGACTGTCGAATGGGATGCCAATGAAAAACTGGACCGCAAGATGGCCGAATACGCCCAGGCCGTCTGCCAGGACCGTCCGTGCTTCCACATCAACCTGGTCATGGACATTTCGCCGAACTGCGACTGCCACGCCGAAAACGATGCACCTATCCTGCCGGACATTGGCATGTTCGCTTCCTTCGACCCGGTCGCTCTCGACCAGGCTTGTGCCGATGCCTGCATGAAAGCCGCTCCTATGCCCAACAGCCAGTTGTCGGATAACCTGGCTAAACCCGATTGGCAGCACCATCACGACCACTTCCTCGACAGCAATCCTAATGTCGACTGGAAGACGACCCTGGAACACGCTGAAAAAATCGGCTTAGGCACACGGGAATACGAACTCGTCCGCGTCCGCTGATTAAAGCTAACTACTAAAGTTTGAGTTAAAATCTATGATTACTATTATAGCAAGTATATTGCTATAGTGTAATTCCATAAAGGATAAATGTATATTCACGATTCGCCTTTTAGACAGTGGAGTCTATAAATACGCAGGAACTAAACCGGAAGGGGCGCCGGTTTGGTTCCTGCGTTTTTTTATGTGAAGATATACTTCTTAAGAATACGTTACCAAGCTGAAACAGGCCCGTATCCTGACGGGTTATCCCGATGGGAACTTCGACGGCGACCGCATGATGACGCGTTATGAATTTGCTGCCATCGTGTACCGGGCCATCATGGCCGGTGCCGCTTCCAACCCGGCTTTGAGCCAGGACGGCACGCTGGATAAATTAGCGAAAGAATTCTCGCCGGAAATGAAACACATCCGCATCGATACGATTGCCAAAGATAAGAATGGCAAACCGACGATCGAACGAGTCCGCGTCATTCCCGAAGCAAAACAGTAGAGGAGGGGAGTATCATCGCACAGATAGGATTGTCTTTTCGTATCGATTCAGACCTCAAAAAGGAGTTTGAAGCATTTTGCGATGCTGCTGGCATCAGCATGACGGCGGCCATCCATTTGTTCATCAAGACAACCGTCCGGGAACAACGGATTCCCTTTGAAATAAAGGCTTCGAGCAAAAAATAGAATCGAGAGGGTAAGGAGAAAGGGCTTGTCGCACGGCGACAAGCCCTTTCAAGCTGTTAGCAGCTAGGGGTTAGGGGTTAGCAGATATCGTTCGTCATAAATCCCGGCTGTACACAGGATTCACGGCGGGCCGCCCGCCGCTGCCATCCTGTCCAGGGAATCGGCTCCTGCATCTGACGAATCAGAAAGCTTTGGGACGGCCCCTACGGCCTCGCATACAGGCGATAAATGGAAACAGTTTTATTGGCTACAAAAAAATACGGCCAACGGCCTTGTGCGTAGGGGACGCCCTTTAACCTCTCAGACCGCCTTTGGCGGCCAGCTCCCCTATAAAGGGAGCCTTGTGCGTCCCGCTGCGAGATTTGACCACAGCCCATTCGAGTATAATGGCAGGTTTTTACGAGCCACGAACCACGAACCACGAGCCACTATTTTTTCACAAGCCGAGGGTTACTCGAGGCGATGTTGTTAGTCTGAGATTATTGCCGCAAAGCGGCATCTGAGTCCGAAGCGACCTGCGACCGGCGGCCTGCGGGCCACGAGCCCCTAAAAAGCCCTTCACAGGGGCGGCCTATATATGGTATTATATACTGTAAACCCTAAATTATGATTTTTGTGAAAAACGGAGAGAATACATGGATTTTCAGAGCAATCGATTTTATCATATTATTTCTTATGGCTGTCAGGCGAATATGTCTGACAGTGAGCATTATGCCGGTCAGTTGGAGGAGCTGGGCTATCACAATACGGAAGATTTGGATACAGCCGATGTCATCCTCATCAATACGTGTTGTGTCCGCGAAACGGCGGAAGACAAGACGCTGGGGAAAATCGGCGAACTCAAGCATTTGAAGAAGCAGAACCCCGATTTGATCATTGCCGTCACGGGCTGCATGGCCCAGGAATGGCAGGATAAGCTCTTCAAGCGGGCGCCGCACATCGATTTGGTCATCGGTACGCACAATATCCACAAGCTCATCGAGCTCATCCAGGAACGGCGCAGCAAGGCCGACCATTATATGGCTGCCGACATGACCCTGCCGGCTTTCCATGATATGCCGGTCAAGCGCTTCCAGAAATTCTTTGCCTGGATCCCCATCATGAACGGCTGCAACAAGTTCTGCACGTACTGTATCGTGCCTTATGTCCGGGGCCGTGAAGTGAGCCGCCCCATCGACGCCATTGTCGAAGAAATCAAGAAGGTCGCTGCTGAAGGCTACAAGGAAATCACCCTTCTCGGCCAGAATGTCAATTCCTATGGCCTGGACCTCAAGGACGGCACGGATTTCTCCAAGCTCGTCGCCGCTGTCGACGATATCGACGGCATCGAACGGGTCCGGTACATGACCAGCCACCCCAAGGATATGACTTTTGCCATGATCGACGCCATTGCCAACAGCAAAAAGGTCGTCAACCACATGCATCTGCCCATCCAGTGCGGTTCTGACGAGCTCTTGAAGAAGATGAACCGCGGCTACACGGTGGAACATTACCTGGAACTCGTCGACTATGCCCGCAAGCGCATGCCCGACCTGGTCCTGACGACGGACATCATCGTCGGCTTCCCAGGCGAAACGGAAGCCATGTTCGAAGATACGCTGAACCTGCTCAAGCGCGTCCAGTACGACATGGCCTATACCTTCATCTATTCGCCGCGTACGGGGACACCGGCGGCCAAGATGGAAGACCAGATTCCGCAGGAAGAAAAGAGCCGCCGTCTGCAGCGGCTCATGGATGTGCAGAACGTCTATAGTTTAGCAAAAAATAAAGAAATGGAAGACCACGTCTATGACGTCATCGTCGAAGGGCCGACCAAGAACGATGCCAACCACTGGTTCGGCCGGACGACGGGCAACAAGATGATTATCTGGGAAAATGACGGTTCCGTCGCCATCGGCGATACCGTGCCGGTCCAGGTCGACAAGGGCCAGACGTGGGTCCTCAAAGGTCACTTAGTGCACTAAAGGAAGGTGAGACTTTGGCAGGAAAAAAATTAACGCCTATGATGCAGCAGTACATGGAAATCAAAGAGCAGTGCCAGGATAAGATCCTCTTTTTCCGCCTCGGCGATTTCTATGAAATGTTTTTTGACGATGCCCTGACGGCGTCGCGCGAACTCGACCTGACCCTGACCGGCCGGGCTGGCGGCAATAAAGAGAAGGTCCCCATGTGCGGCGTACCTTTCCATTCGGCCGACACCTATATCGAACGGCTGGTCCACAAGGGCTATAAAGTCGCTATCTGTGAACAGATGGAAGATCCGAAGCTGGCCAAGGGGCTGGTCAAGCGCAAGATCATCAAGGTCATCACGCCGGGGACGATTACCCTGGAGAATGCCGTGGCGTCGAAGAAGAACAATTACATCGGCTGCCTGACCGAAAGCGATGCCATCCTTTCCATCGCCCTCATGGACGTCACGACGGGCGAATGTTTGTGGGCCGACTGCGCGGCATCGGTCATGGAAGACAGTCTGTTCGATATCCTGGCCGTCTACGAACCGAGTGAGCTCATTTACGCCCACATGGGGAAGGATATGGATGCCGTCCGCGAATACCTGCGCAGCCACCTGGCCCAGTGTACGGTTACGGAATTTCCTGCCGATGACAGTGTCGATTACCGGGAACAGGCCCGGTCCTATTTCCCGCCGGAAGACTTTGCCGCTGCCTCGGCGGCCGGCGACTGTATCGGCATGCTCCTGGCCTATGTCAGTGACGTCATGCAGTCCGACATTTCCCACATCAATTCGCTGGAACATATCGACAATGAACGGCGTCTGGTCGTCGATGCGGCCAGCCTGCGCCATCTGGAAATCACGCAGAACGTCCGCGACGGCGGCCGCCGGGGGACCCTCCTCGATGTCCTGGACAAGACCAAGACGGCTATGGGCGGCCGGCTCCTGCGCAAGTGGCTGGAAGCGCCGCTCATCCGCATTGCCGACATTACGCGCCGCCAGGATGCCGTTGAAGATTTCGTCCTTCACGAAATCATGCGCCAGGATACGGCAGACGTGCTGGACCGGATTTACGATTTTGAACGCATCCTGACCCGCATCGAAACGGGGACCGTGAGCCCCAAGGACCTGGTAGCCCTGCGGGAATCGCTGGCCGTCATCCCGCAGCTGAAACAGGTCCTGTCCGGCGCCCGTGCCGACCTCCTGCACAGCCTCAATAACCGCTTGCAGACTCATGACGAGGTCTATGACCTGCTCTGCCGGGGCATCAAGGACGAACCGGGTCTGGTCATCCGCAACGGCGGCGTCATCCGCGACGGTTTTTCGCCGGAACTCGATGAAATCCGCTCCATTGCGGCCAACAGTCATGCCTTTTTGCAGGAACTGGAAGAGAAGGAACGGGAAAAGACAGGCATCAAGATGAAAATCGGCTATACTAAGGTCTTTGGCTATTACTTCGAGATTTCCCATGCCAATACCAAGCCCATCCCCGATTACTACGTGCGCAAGCAGACGTTGGTCAATGCCGAACGCTACATCACGCCGGAATTGAAGGAATTTGAAGTCAAAGTCCTGACCAGCCAGGAACGGATGCTGGCGCTGGAATACAAGCTCTTCGGCGATATCCGCCGCCAGATTCAGGGCCACATCCCGGCCATGCAGGAAACGGCCCGGGCCATTGCCCGCATCGACTGCCTGTACAGCCTGGCCTGCGCGGCCTATGACAACCGCTACGTCCGTCCCAGCCTCAACACCAAGGCGACGATTTCCATTAAGGACGGCCGCCATCCGATTATTGAAAAGTATTTGAAAGACGAATTGTTCGTGCCTAACGACGTTACCTTGAACCACGAAGACCATGAAATCCTGGTCATCACCGGCCCCAACATGGCCGGCAAGTCGACGTATATGCGCCAGGTCGCCGTGCTGGTCCTCATGGCCCAGGCCGGCTCCTTCATTCCCGCCAAAGAAGGGTCCATCTGCCCGGTGGACCGCATCTTTACCCGTATCGGTGCCAGCGACGACATCCTCACCGGCCAGAGTACGTTCATGATGGAAATGAAGGAAGTGTCGTACATCCTGAAACACGCCACCAGCCGCAGCCTGCTCATCCTCGATGAAATCGGCCGCGGCACGAGCACCTTCGACGGCATGTCCATCGCCAGGGCCGTCATCGAATACTGCCTGAAGCACATCCACGCCCTGACGCTGTTTGCGACGCACTACCATGAGCTCATCGCCATGGCCGACGATTCGCCGAAAATTAAGAATTATACCGTCGCCGTCAAGGAACGGGGCAAGAACATCAAGTTCCTGCGGCGTATCATTCCCGGCGGGGCCGACCGCAGCTATGGCCTGCACGTTGCCCGTCTGGCCGGGCTGCCCGAAAGCCTGCTCAAGCGGGCCGACGTCATCCTGGAAGACTTGGAAAAGAACGGCGGTGCTCCCGTCCCGGCCAAGGCGCCTGTGAATCCGGCGCCGTCACCCATGGGAGACAGCCTCTTTTCCAGTCCCGTCATCGACAAGCTGCTCAGCGTCGATGTCAGCAGTATGACGCCGATTGAAGCGATTTCTTTCTTATATAATCTGCAAAAAGATGCCAAAGAAGGAAGTGGGATCCAGTGAGTTCAATCATTCATGTCTTAGATGAAGCGACGCGCAATAAGATTGCTGCCGGCGAAGTCGTCGAACGGCCGGCGTCGTGCATCAAGGAGCTCGTAGAAAATGCCATCGATGCCGGTGCCCATGCCATTGAAGTGGAAATCGCCGACGGCGGCCAGTCCTATATGCGGGTCACTGACGACGGCTGCGGCATGAGCCCGGAAGATGCCCATAAGTGCATCATCCGCCACGGTACGAGCAAGATCAGTTCCGTCGAAGATATTTTTGCCATTACGTCTTTAGGCTTCCGCGGCGAAGCCGTGCCCAGTATCGCCGCCGTATCGCACATGCAGATCACGACGCGCCAGGCCAGCGATGACTTTGCGACGCACCTCATCCTCGACGGGGGCAAAATCACGGCAGAAGACCAGGCCGGTGCACCGGTCGGGACGACGATGGAAGTGAGCGACCTCTTTTACAATACGCCGGCGCGGCGCAAGTTCCTCAAGAGCGAACGGACTGAAAGTTCGAAGATCTCTGAAATGGTGACCAAACTGGCCCTGGCCAATCCGGCCATTGCCTTTACTTTTACCAATAACGGCCGGACGACGATGAAGACCGGCGGCACCGGCGATTTGCGGGAAACCGTTGCCAATATCTACGGCGCCAACGTCGCCCGCGATGTCTTTGCCGTCACTGCCGACCAGGACGGCATCAGCCTGGAAGGCTATGTAGGCAAGCCGTCGGTCTTAAAGAGCAACCGCAACTGGCAGACGTGCATCGTCAATCACCGCATCGTCCATAATCCCTTGATGTTCAAGGCCATTGACAATGCCTATCATGCCATGCTGCCGAAATCGGGCTATCCCTTTGCCATGCTCCACCTCCACGTCGACCCGGCGACAATCGACGTCAACGTCCATCCGGCTAAGACAGAAATCAAATTCTCTGATGAACAAGCCGTCTACCGCGCCATCTACCACAGCATCGTCACGGCCCTGGTGGCCCAGGAAAAGCCCGAAGCCATTGCCAAGACCATCGGTGAGGTAGGGGCTGCCCCACAGCCGGAAGCCCATGTAGGGGCGCCCACGTGGGGCGCCCGCTCGCAGGAGAGGGGCCAAGCACCCCCTGTAGGGGCCGTCCCAGAGGGCCCGCAGGAAAAAGCAACCTCTCAGTCCGCTGCGCGGACAGCTCCCCTATCAGGGGAGCCTCTTGCGTGGGGCGCCCGCTCGCAGGAGAGTGGCCAGGCAACCTCCATAGGGGCCGTCCCAAAGGGCAGCCCGCAGCGGACAGCTCCCCTATCAAGGGAGCCTCTTGCGGACGGCTCTGACCGGGCCCCAAAGGGCCTATCAGGGGAGCCTGTGGAGACGCACGGTCTGGATTCGGATGGTTCCTCATTGTCTGGAAGAACCCCTCAGTCAGCAGAGCTGACAGCTCCCCTTCGCAGGGGAGCCAATGTAGGGGCTGAAAGCCTCCCCTGCGAAGGGGAGGGGGACCGCTCGCGGTGGAAGGGTTCTTCCTTGTTTTCCCAGGCTTTGGCCCAGCATGGCCAGGGCGGTCCGTCGGAAGCGACGTCGGTCGTTTCCGAGGCGTCGGCGCCTAAAATCGTCTTTGACGGCGATGACGACGTCTTCATTCCCTTAGGGGAAGTGGCGGACTGCTTCATCATTGCCAAGAAGGGCCAGGATTTATACATCGTCGATCAGCACGCGGCTCATGAACGGATCCGCTACGATACGTTCTGCAAGCGCGTCGAACGGATGCCGAGCCAGCAGCTGCTGACGCCGGAGTTCGTCGAAGTCGACAACGAGGATATGACGCTCTTATTGGAACGGCAGGATGTCTTCAACGACCTGGGCTATACCTATTCCGAAGCCGGGCCGACGACGCTGCGCGTCGAAGAAGTGCCCTGCGATTTGCAGACCAGCGATATTGCCGATTCTTTAAAGGATATCTGCCTGCTCCTGCACGACCAGAAGGAACCGGATAAAGCCATGGTCCGCCATCGCTCGCTGGCCTATCTGTCCTGCCACGGTGCCGTCAAGGCCGGGGACAGCCTCAATATCCGCCAGATGAAGCAGCTTCTGGATGATTTGTTCCATACGGAAAAACCCTACGTCTGCCCTCATGGCCGGCCGACAATCATTCGCTTTACGCCAAAAGAATTAGCGCACTTATTTAAACGGACATGACTCATATGATTTACGTCGTGCCTTCATTGAAGGCCAAAGAAAAATTACAATGTGAAGGGAACGCCTGGGCCGAAAGCCAGGGCTTTGCCTATGTGCCGCGGGGAAAGCGGACCATACAGGACTTGATGGATGAATACGGCGAGGATTTCCTCGTCTATTCATCGCGGGGGCCTCAGATAGACCGCCCGGAAGGCAGCCATTTCTTCAGCCTCAACATGGCCGAACTGCGCATCCAGAACCTGCGGAAAGGCCAGCGCGACCATCTCCTGGAAGCCCTGATGGGGGTGAAGGAGTACGACCTGCGGCCTGCAGCGGCGCAGCCGCCTATTTCCGTCCTCGATTGTACCTGTGGTTTTGGCGCCGATGCGGCCGTCGCCTCTTTCGGCCTGCCGGCTGGCTCCCGCGTCGATGCCCTGGAAGTATCGCCTTTGCTGGAAGCCGTTACGGCCTGGGGCTTTTCCCACTTTGTCCATAAGAAAGACGACGTCACGGCGGCGCTGCGCCGGATTTCCCTGCGTTGTGGTGACTATCGCGACTATCTGTTGTCCGATGAAGGGCCTGTGTACGACATCCTCTATTTCGACCCCATGTTCCAGCGGCCTGTCGAGGCGAGCTGCCAGTTCCAGCCCGTCCGGGCCATCATGGAACACGGCGGCCTGACGCGGGACCTCGGCGCTGCAGAAAGCCCGGCGCCGGGTGGTCATCAAAGAACGGGATTTCCGCCAGCTCTGCCGCGATTTCCCGGATGTTACCTTATATGGCGGCAAATACAGCCGCATTGGCTATGCCGTATTGGAGTGTGATTCATGGAAAAAGTAATTGCCATCATCGGTCCGACGGCGGTCGGCAAGACGGCCCTCAGTTTTGCCCTGGCCGAACACTACGGGACCGACCTCATTTCCGGTGACGCCTACCAGATTTACCGCCATATGGATATCGGTACGGCCAAGCCGACGGCGGACGAACTGGCCCGCTATCACCATTATCTCATCGATATTGCTGAGCCCGATGAGCCCTATTCGGCAGCCCGCTTCTGTGATATGGCGGGAAAGGCCATTGCCGAAGTCAACGGAAAGGGGAAGATCCCTATTCTCGTCGGCGGTACGGGCCTATACGTCCAGTCTCTCCTGGAAGGCTATGATTTCCAGACGGCCCGCATGACCGAAGCCGACAAGGAAGCGGCCCAGGCGCGGATCGACGCTCTCAGTCAAGAGGAACTGAAGGCCTATATCGAGACGGAAACGGACTGGCAGCCGCCGGACTGGCACGAGCTGTTTTCCAACACGCACCGCCTGACCCGACTGGTCAGCGCCATCGAGCAGGGCGAAGGGAAATCTTTCGTCCGGGCCGGCAAGGCTCGGGATGTAGTCTATGACGCTTACGTCATCGGTCTGCGCCTGCCGCGGGATGTCTTGTACCGGCGCATTGAAGAGCGCGTCGACGCCATGATTGCCGCCGGCTGGGTCGATGAAGTGCGGCACCTGCTGGACAAGGGCATCCCGACGGACTGCCAGGCCATGAAGGCCATCGGCTATCAGGAACTGGCCCTGTATCTCCAGGGACAGATGTCCCTCGATGACGCTGTGGCCCGTATCAAGACCCGGACGCGGCGCTTTGCCAAACGCCAGCTCACGTGGTTCAGACGCATGCCCTACATCCACTGGTACGACAAGGACCAGTACGATGGAGAAGATGCATTGATACAGGCTGTGCTGGGGGATGTGCCTTTCCCATGACGTGGGAATGGCGCAGGCGGCAAGTAGAAAAGCAACCTCTCAGTCAGCAGAGCTGACAGCTCTCCTATGAGGAGAGCCCCTAACCCCTAACTACATATTCACTATAGAAAGGAATCATGACATTGTCTTTGGATTTAGAAACATTACGAAAAGAAGCGCTGGCCGAATGTGCGGACCAGTTTGAACGCATTGATACGATTTGTCTCCATAATACGGCGAAAGTCCTGGCCGCTTATAAGGAAGCCCAGATTTCTTCGTACCAGTTTGCCGGTACGTCGGGCTATGGCTACAGCGACATGGGCCGGGAAAAGCTCGATGAAGTCTTTGCCCGCGTCTTCAAGGCCGAAAAGGCCATTGTCCGGCCCCACTTCGTATCGGGGACCCATGCGCTGGCGACGGTCCTGCTGGCCCTGCTGCAGACTGGCGATCTCATGATGAGCCTCGTCGGGGCGCCTTATGACACGATGCAGGGCGTCATCGGCTATGCCCATGAAACGCCGCATTCTTTGAAGGAAAAGGGCGTCCGCTATGAGGAAGTCCCCTTGAAGGACAACGCCTATGATTTGGCCGGCATTGAAGCGGCCGTCGCCGAAAAGCAGCCGAAACTGGTCCTCATCCAGCGTTCCCGCGGTTACAGCACGCGGGCATCCTTGACGATTGATGATATCCGTTCTATTATTTCCGTCGTCAAGAAGGTCAGCCCCAAGACGATTTGCTTCGTCGACAACTGTTATGGCGAATTTGCTGCTGAAGAAGAACCGATTGAAGCCGGTGCCGACATCATCGCCGGGTCGCTCATAAAGAATCCCGGCGGCGGCATTGCTCCCACAGGCGGCTATATTGCCGGCAAGGAAGAACTGGTCCACGCCGCAGCCGACTACCTGACGGCTCCGGGCCTGGGCGACGAACTCGGTTCCTATGCAGCCGGCTACCGCCTCTTTTTCCAGGGCTTCTTCATGGCACCGCACGTTACGGCTCAGGCTATCAAAGGGGCCGTCTTTGCAGCGGCTGTCTTTGAAAAGATGGGCTTCAAGGTTTCGCCGGCCGTCCAGGATCCGCGCGTCGACCTGATCCAGACCATTTACCTGGAAAACGAACAGAACATGTGTCTCTTCTGCCAGGGTATCCAGTCCTTCTCGCCTGTCGACGCCCACGTCACACCCATTCCCGACGATATGCCGGGCTATGCCGATAAGATCATCATGGCCGCCGGTGATTTCGTCCAGGGTTCGTCTATCGAATTGTCGGCCGACGGCCCGATCCGCGACCCGTACATGATTTATCTCCAAGGCGGCATCGTCTTTGAACACAATGTCCTGGCCATCCTCAGCGCAGCCCAGTACATTGCCGAACACCGGGAAGGAGCCGCTCATGATTAAGGAAGTCCTCGTCGTCGAAGGCCGGTCCGATGTCGCCCGCATCCGTGCCAGCCACATCGACGTTGATATGATTACGACAGATGGTTTCAATTTGAAGCCTCACACGCTGGAACAGATCCGCTGTGCTTATGAAAAGCGGGGCATCATCATCCTGACCGACCCCGATCGGGCCGGCGAACAGATCCGCAAGTTCCTGACCGACCGTTTCCCTAATGCCAAACACGCCTTTATCCCCAGGAAAGATGCCATTGCCAACAACGACCTGGGCGTCGAACAGGCCTCGCCGGAAGCCATCCGCCTGGCCTTGTCCAAAGTCCGCTGTGCGACGTATGAACCGCAAGTGACCTTTACCATGCAGGACATTTCCGCTGCCGGCCTCAACGGGACGCCTGATGCGGCCGACCGCCGGGCCGAAGTCGGCGCCATCCTGGGTATCGGCTATGGCAATGCCAAACAGTTTTTGAAACGCTTGAACCATTACGGCGTCACCCGTGACGAATGGGATGATGCCCTCCGTCAGATCCACGAGGTGAAATAGATGAAAGAAGTCGACTTGTCCAATCCAGACGTCGTCCGCTACGTCGTCAAACGCTTTGGCCTGCGCATGAATAAGAAGCTGGGCCAGAATTTCCTCATCCGTCACGCCGTCGTCGACGACATTGCCGACGCTGCCGAAATCGGGGAGGGCAATCCGGTCCTGGAAATCGGGCCGGGCATCGGCACCCTGACCCAGGCCCTGGCCGAAACGGGCGCAGCCGTCACGGCTGTCGAACTGGACGACCATCTGCTGCCCGTCCTCGACAAGACCTTGGAACACTATGACAACGTGCGCGTCGTCCACGGCGACATCCTGCGCATCGACATCGAAGAAGTCATGAATCACCAGCCCTTCACGGTCTGTGCCAATCTGCCCTACTATATCACGACGCCGATCATCATGAAGCTCCTGGAACAGAAGCTGCCCATCAAGCGCATCGTCGTCATGGTCCAGAAGGAAGTGGCCGAACGCATGGTAGCCGAACCGGGCCATAAGATTTACGGTGCCCTGTCCGTGTCGGTTCAGTACTATACGCAGCCGCAGATGCTCTTTGAAATCTCGCCGAAATGCTTCATGCCGGCACCGGAAGTCACGTCGGCCGTCGTCGCCATGGACGTCCGCCAGCAGCCGCCTGTCGATTTGATCGACGAAAAGCGCTTCTTCCAGGTCATCAAAGCGGCCTTCCAGCAGCGCCGCAAGACCTTTTCCAACGCCTTGAAAAATACGGGCATGAGCAAGGAACAAATCGCCCAGGTCCTGGAAAAAACAGGCATCGATGGCAAACGCCGCGGGGAAACACTGTCTCTCCAGGAATTCGCCGACATCGCCAACGCCTGGAGCGAGATTATTCGTGGCTAGTGGTTCGTAACTGGCCTTTCCTGATAAGAAGAGAGGTGCCTGGAGGGCATTTGTAGGTGCTCGCTGTAAGATATTTGTAGGGGCTCGCACGTGGCGAGCCCGCCAGGTATATGTGGAATTTTCCGGCTCGGTGAGTGTGTTTTCAAATACCAAGCGGGTGCCCCGTTAGGAATTTGGATGATTCTTTTTAGCCAGCTTGTCGGGAAATCATACATATTAGTTTGTAGCACGGAGTTTGTAGTTTTCAGCAAAACATCTAAATTTAAAGCCATCCGCTAGCCACTAGCCACTAACTGCTAATCACTAAAAAAGGCGCTGTCTTTATGCGACAGCGCCTTTTTTTTAATCCTTGAAGTAAGGCTTGAATGCGGAGCGATTCGGTTCTTTATGTTGTTTGTTTTCACGGCGCTGGTTGTTGTTGCGGAAGCTGCCGCGATTGTTGTTGTCGCGGTTCTTCGGGGCAAAGTGGCGGCGTCGTTCGCCGCGGCGTTCGTTGTTGTCTTCGCCGTCGTTATTGCGGCTGCGGCGGTCTCCACGGCGGTCGTTGCGGTTGTAGCGGCGGTTATTGCGGTCACCGCGATTGTTGCGGCTGCGGTGGACGCGGAGCGGCGCTTCTTCAGTGATCTTGACCGGTGTCGTGTCCGGTTCTTTGGTCAAGAGCTTGATGGCAGCGGCTACCAGGGCGGCCGAGTCGTAGTTGGACAGGAGTTCTTCGGCATTTTCTTTGTACGGCCCGAAATTGCCTTCTTCTGTCGTCGTGATCAGGCTGCGGATGGCGGCCTGCTGGGCGCCTTCCAGGGCTTCCGAGAAGGTCGGGGCCTTGCGGCGGGTGATGCGGCGCTTGATGAGGCGTTCGATGGTCCGCAGGTGTTCCATTTCGCGGGGGATGACGAAGGTCGTCGCTTCACCGCTCTGACCGGCACGGCCGGTACGGCCGACGCGGTGGACGTAGCTTTCCGGGTCCTGAGGAAGGTCGTAGTTGAAGACGTGGGTAACGCCGCTGATGTCGAGGCCGCGGGCGGCGACGTCGGTAGCGACGAGGATGTCGATGGTCTTTTCACGGAACTGGCGGATGACCGTATCGCGCTTGGCCTGGGTCAGGTCGCCGTGGATGCCTTCAGCCGAGTAACCGCGCTTCTTGAGGGCTTCCGACACTTCGTCGACGCGGCGTTTGGTGCGGACGAAGATGATGGCCAGGTCCGGTTCCTGCAGGTCCAGGAGACGGCAGAGGATGTCGAATTTCTGGCGGTCCGGCACTTCGATGTAGGACTGTTCGATGAGGTCCATCGTGACTTCTTTGGCCTTCATGCGGATGATGAGCGGGTCGTGCAGGAACGTTTCTGCCAGCTGCTGGATCGGCTTGGGCATGGTAGCCGAGAAGAGCAGGGTCTGGCGCGTATTCGGCGTAGCGGCCATGATGAGGTTGATGTCATCGATGAAGCCCATGTCCAGCATTTCGTCGGCTTCGTCGAGGACGATGGTCGTGATGTGGCTCAAATCGATGGTGCCGCGTTTCATGTGGTCGATGAGGCGGCCCGGCGTGGCGACGATGATCTGCGGGCATTTGCGCAGGCGGCGCAGCTGGCGTTCCATATCCTGGCCGCCGTAGATCGGCAGGGCCTGGATGTTGGTGAACTGGGCCAGGTGGTTCAGCTCTTCGGCAACCTGCATGGCCAGTTCACGCGTCGGCGACAGGACGACGGTCTGGATATCCTTGGACGGTTCGGCTTTCAGGATTTTTTCCAGGACCGGGATGCCGTAGGCTGCGGTCTTACCCGTACCGGTCTGGGCCTGGCCGATCATGTCGCTGCCGCTCATGGCGACGGGAATCGATTCAGCCTGGATCGGTGTCGGTTCTTCAAAGCCCATTTCATTCAGGGCACGGATAATGACTTCGCTAATATTCAAATTTTGGAATTTTTCTAACATGTACTTCCTCCTTGTTGTGTAACTTATTTATTATAGCATTAATAAGGGGAAAAAGATAGGGGGAGGCGACGCATCCTGCAAAGAATCGTTACATGCAAAGATAAACGTTAAACTCGTCTTAACGATATTTTATTAAATAAAGTATCACGTTTAAGCTAAAAATATTCGGAAAAGTTCTGGAAAAAGTCTTGCAAATTACAAAATGGTATGATAACATACAAAACGTCAACAGACAAACAATCCAAAATAAAAAATGCGTTGAAGAGAACTAGTAAGTTCCGGAATGTTTCCAGAGAGCTGCCGGGTGGTGTGAGGCAGCAGCGGCACGGAACAGAACTCATCTCTAAGCAGCTCGCTGAAACGAAAGGAGTAGGTGGAGCCGGGGCCTGGCCGTTAACAGACAGGAGGGTATCGACGTATGTCCGTACCTGTTGAGAGCCTATCTTCGGATAGGAATTAGAGTGGTAACGCGTAAGTATAATCTTTCGTCTCTTTTCGAGATGAAAGATTTTTTTTATTTTGATTGTGTAATGATTTATTTTAAATTTATTTCATGATCATAGGAGAGATGCAGTATGAAAAACGTAGAACATTATAAAAAAGGTTATTTTATGCCCCCTGTTGTCGATATGTCCTGGGCCCAGAAAGAATATCCCGATAAAGCGCCCATTTGGTGCAGCGTCGATTTGCGCGATGGCAACCAGGCCCTCATCATTCCTATGAGCCTTGAAGAAAAGATTGAATTCTATAAAGTTTTAGTTGCCATGGGCTTCAAGGAAATCGAAGTCGGCTTCCCGGCTGCGTCGGAAACGGAATTTGAATTCCTGCGCTACTTAGTCGACCACGACATGATTCCCGATGACGTCACCGTCCAGGTCCTGACCCAGGCCCGGGAACACATCATCCGCAAGACTTTCGATGCCCTGAAAGGCGTCAAGAACGCCATCGTCCACGTCTACAATTCCACGTCCTTCGCCCAGCGCCAGCAGGTCTTCCGCAAATCGAAGGAAGAAATCAAACAGATTGCTGTAGACGGTGCGAAATTGTTACAGCGCCTGACCGACGAAGCCGGTGCCAACTTCCGCTTTGAATATTCGCCGGAAAGCTTCACCGGCACGGAACCGGAATACGCTTTGGAAGTCTGCAACGCCGTCCTCGATGTCTGGAAACCGACGGCTGACCGCAAGGCCATCATCAACCTGCCGTCGACGGTCCAGATGTCCATGCCTCATGTCTTCGCTTCGCAGATCGCCTATATGTCGCAGAACTTGAAATACCGCGACAACGTTATCTTATCGGTCCATCCCCACAATGACCGCGGCACAGGCGTCGCCGACGCTGAAATGGCCATGCTCGCCGGCGCCGACCGCGTCGAAGGTACACTGTTCGGCAATGGCGAACGGACGGGCAATGCCGACATCGTCACGATCGGTATGAACATGTATGCCTTAGGCGTCGACCCGGGCCTGGATTTCTCGAACATGCCCAAACTGGTGGAAACGTATGAACGAGTGACCCGCATGCATGTCCATCCGCGTCAGCCTTATGCCGGCCAGCTGGTCTTCGCCGCTTTCTCCGGTTCTCATCAGGACGCCATCGCCAAGGGCATGCACTTCCGCAAGGAAAACAACGAACAGTACTGGACCTGCCCGTACCTGTACATCGATCCGCATGATGTGGGCCGCACGTACGATGCCGACGTCATCCGCATCAACAGCCAGTCCGGCAAGGGCGGCGTAGGTTTCGTCATGGAACAGAATTACGGCATCGACATGCCGAAGAAGATGCGCGAAGACTTCAGCTACTTCGTCAAGGAAGTATCGGACCACAAGCATCAGGAATTGAAACCGGCCGAAATCTACGACGTCTTCCAGAAGAACTACCTCAATGCCGATACGCCGCTGAAAGTCGAAGACTTCTCGCTCAAGAAGAAAGGCGATAAATGGGTCGGCAAAGTCCTGGTCCGCGCCAACGACGAAGAAGTCGTCCTCGAAGGGGCCGGCAACGGCCAGCTGAATGCCGTCAGCAATGCCGTCTGCAAGGCCTATGGCATCGAGTTCAGCAACCTCGTCTACAGCGAACACGATTTGGACCGTGACTCCGATTCCCGCGGCATCGCTTACTTCGGCCTGACCGATAAAGAAGGCCATACGACCTGGGGCGCCGGCGTCGATACGGATACCATTACGGCTTCCATCTTCGCCTTCATGACGGCCATCAACCGCATGGACGGCATGGCTCAGCGCGTCAAGTTCCGGGCCCTCAAGTCCACGCCGGATACGATTACGGCCTTCAAAGCCACGTCGGGCCAGCATTAAGGTATGATGTTTGATGTGAGGGGAGTGTAATTGAAAGCCACTCACATCGAACTCAAGCATGATAGAAACTTATCTGTATTGGATTTTAGTGAAATAATAAGGAGTGTATATACATATGGGTATGACGATGACGCAGAAAATCCTGGCAAAACATGCCGGCGTCGACTCGGTGAAACCGGGTGATTTAATTACTTGTAATCTCGATATGGTCCTGGCCAATGATATTACGGCCCCTCCGGCCATTGCCCAGTTCAACAAGATCGGCAAGCCCGTCTTTGATAAGACCAAGATTTCTTTGATCCCGGACCACTTCACGCCAAACAAAGACATCAAGTCCGCCGGTTTGGCCAAAATCGTCCGCGACTTCGCCAAGGAACACGGCATTACGCATTATTTTGAAGTCGGCCGTGTCGGCATCGAACACGTCCTCTTGCCGGAACAGGGCATCGTCGCTCCCGGTATGTTGACTATCGGTGCTGATTCCCATACCTGTACGTATGGCGCCCTGGGCGGATTCTCCACCGGCGTCGGCTCGACGGACTTAGGCGTCGCCATGGCTACAGGCAAGGCCTGGTTCAAAGTCCCCGATGCCATCAATGTCCATCTGACGGGCTCCAAACCCGATGACATTACGGGCAAAGACGTCATGCTGACCCTCATCGGTATGATCGGCGTCGACGGCGCTCTCTACCAGTCCCTGGAATTCACGGGCGAAGGCGTCGCCGCTCTGGATATGACCGACCGCTTCACCATTGCCAACATGGCCATCGAAGCCGGTGCCAAGAACGGCATCTTCCCTGTCGATGAACAGACCATAGCCTATGAAAAGGGCCGCGTCCCCGATGGCTACGACATCGTCACGGCTGACGACGACGCCCATTACAGCCGGACTGTCGAAATCAACTTGTCTGAATCGAAGCCCGTCGTCGCTTTCCCGCACCTGCCGGAAAACACCAAGGTCATCGGCACCTTCGGCGACATCAAAATCGACCAGGTCGTCATCGGCTCCTGTACCAATGGCCGTCTGGAAGATTTGAAGATCGCTGCGGACATCTTCAAAGGCCATAAAGTCCATCCTGACGTGCGCTGCATCGTCATCCCCGGCAGCCAGCACGTCTACATGGAAGCCATGAAGGCCGGCTACATCGAAACCTTCATCACTGCCGGCTGTGCCGTTTCGACGCCGACGTGCGGTCCCTGCTTGGGTGGCTACATGGGCATCATGACAGCTGGTGAAAAATGTGTCTCCACGACGAACCGCAACTTCCGCGGCCGCATGGGTCACGTCGACAGCGAAGTCTACCTGGCTGGCCCGCAGGTCGCTGCAGCCAGTGCGATTCTCGGCAAGATTGCCGCACCGAAGGAGGTCCGTTAATCATGACATTAGAAGGAAAAGTATGGCGCTACGGCGACAATATCGATACAGACGTAATCATCCCGGCTCGTTATTTGAACAGCTTCGATCCGAAAGAATTGGCCACGCACTGCATGGTCGACATTGACGAAACCTTTGCCGGCAACGTAAAGGCAGGGGACATCATGGTCGGCGGCCACAACTTTGGCTGCGGTTCATCCCGTGAACACGCACCGATTGCCATCAAGGCGTCGGGCATCCCCGTCGTCATTGCGGCCAGCTTCGCCCGCATCTTCTACCGCAATGCCATCAACGTCGGCCTGCCGGCCTTGGAAATCGGCGACGACGTCGAAAAAATCAAAGCCGGCGATATCCTCTCCATCGACCTCGACACGGGGAAAATCGTCGACAAGACGACAGGCGATACCTTCCAGGCACCGCCCCTGCCGGGCTTCATCCAGGACATCGCCAAAGCCGGCGGCTTGATCAATTACGTAAAGGAGTCTAAGTAACATGGCTAAACATATCGTCGTCATCCCCGGCGACGGAATCGGGGAAGAAATCACGGCAGGTGCCGTCAAAGTCTTACAGAAAATTGATGAAGTCTGCCACATCGGCCTGACTTTTGAAAAGAAACCGGCCGGCGGCACGGCCTATGACCTCTGCGGTTCGCCCTTGCCGGAAGATACCATCGAAGCGGCCAAGAAAGCCGACGCCATCCTCTTCGGCGCCGTCGGCGGCGACAAATGGGACAACGTCGACCCGAAACTGCGCCCGGAACAGGCCGTCCTGGGCCTGCGCAAGGCTTTGGGGCTCTATGTCAACCTGCGCCCGGTCAAGGTACCGGAAGTCCTGGCCGAATACTCGCCGCTCAAACCGGACATCGTCACCGGGACGGACGTCCTCATCGTCCGCGAACTCGTCGGCGGCATCTATTTCGGCGACCGCTGCGAATCGGAAATCCACAATGGCGTCGAACGCGCGTGGGACCTGGAAAACTACAGTGTCCCTGAAGTACAGCGCATCAGCACCTTTGCCATGAAGGCCGCCCAGAAGCGCCGCCACAAGGTTACGTCCGTCGACAAGGCCAACGTCCTGGCTACGTCCCGCCTGTGGCGCCGTACGGTCATCGACGTCGCCAAGGATTATCCCGACGTCGCCTTGAACCATTTCTACGTCGACAACTGCGCCATGCAGCTGGCCCTCAATCCGAAGCAGTTCGACGTCATCGTCACGAGCAACCTCTTCGGCGATATCCTCAGCGATGAAGCGGCTGTCCTCGGCGGTTCCATCGGCATGATGCCGTCGGCTTCCATCGGCGAAATGACCAGCCTCTACGAACCGATTCACGGCTCGGCACCGGACATTGCCGGCCAGGGCATTGCCAATCCCTGCGCCACCATCCTTTCGGCGGCTATGCTCCTGCGCTACTCCCTGGATGAAGACGAAGCGGCCGAAAAGATTGAAAAAGCCGTCGACGCCGCCCTGGCAGCCGGCTGGCGCACGCCGGACCTCTATAAAGAAGGCTTCAAGAAAGCCGACACCCAGAAGATGACTGACGTCATCATCAGTGAAATTCACTAACTCGGTTTACTAAAAACTGTAAACTGAAAACTTAAAACCCAAAATGAACTGCTACCCGTCAAGTAGGCAATTAAAAAAATAAAAACTTTCTGCCATCAGATTTTGTTCTGGTGGCAGATTTTTTATGCCACCATCAGATACTGTTCGTGCTTTTCCATCGGCGTAAGCACGCCTAAGTTTCTTTGTAATCGCTTGTTATTATAGTATTCTATATAGTCTTCAATCATCTTTACCAGCGCTTCTTTGCTAGTAAAACGCTTCCCATAATACCGTTCTCTTTTCAGAATCCCCCAGAATCCTTCCATCGGACCGTTATCAATACATTTTGCGACTCTGGACATACTTTGCGTCATCCCGGCAGCTTCCAGCTTGGCATGAAAGGCTCTATGGGTATATTGGAATCCCCGGTCGGAATGAAAAAGAGGAGTAGCCCCTGGATTAGCTGCAATGGCAGCATCTACAGTATCAAATACTAACGCGTTATTATTCGCATCCCGTATGGCGTAAGAAACAATTCTGCGGTCATATAGGTCAAGGATGGCACTGAGATATACTTTGTGGACTTCTATGCCCATATAGTATTTGAATTCTGTCACATCACTTAACCACTTTTCATTCGGTGCTTCGGCTGTGAATTCTCTGTTCAAAATATTTTCAGCTATAAATTGTGGATTGGCTGCTTGCCTGGTACAGCCATGATTGGCATATTTGATGGTCGACTTAATCCCTTTCTGGCGGCAGATTCGCAATACCCGCTTGTCATTGACCGGGATACCATAATACCTATCTAAGTCATCACGTAGTCGGCGATATCCCTTATCCGGGTTTTCTCTATGAATCTCTTCTAGTATCTGAGCAATTCGTTCATTTTCGGCCTCATAAGCGGGATTCCCTCTATGCAGCCATTTATAATAAGCAGCCCGGCTTACCTTTCCCAGTTGGCAAAGCGCTTTAATGGGGTACCTATGTTCTTCGTGTTCTTCTTTGATCGCTTGGTAGATATGTCCATACCTGACCCGGCTCAGTCCCACCTCCTCTCTATTTCGCTGAGTTTTTTTAAGAAAGACGCCTCCATTTCGGCTCGTTCCTTTTCGGCACGGAGAATCCGGTTCTCGGCTCGGAGCTTCTCCACCTCCGTCATTTCTTCTTCTTTCTTGGTCCGGCCACGCCGGTCCTGAAGCGCTTCGATTCCGCCAGCTTCATATTTGACGGTATAGTTTCGGGCTTGTTGATAGGAAATGCCGTATCTTACGGCTGTTTCCTTGTAATTATGATCATGGGCAATACAGTATTGAACAATTTCGACTCTTTCCTCAAATGTGGTTTTTCTTCCTTTGGTCATGATGATGGCTCCTCCTGTTCCGGAAGCTTTCAGCTCCTCATAACCATTATACTTGAGAATCCATCTTCTGAGTTGGGTTTTTGACATGATTTTGGGGTGTGTCAAGAATTTTGTGTAAATTTCTTAGAAATCTTTGTCGTATTTTTCCATCAGAGGGCCAAGCCGTTCATCAATGAGCAGCTGGTTCCGGATTATCGCCCAATTGACTAGGCGATGTGAATTCCATTTCTTGTAGAGTTCCAAGATTCGCAGGTAGAAGATTTTAAAAACAGCATCTTCGTTAGGAAATGAACCTTTCTTCGTAACTTTGCGGAAGCTGGCATTTACGCTTTCGATGGCATTGGTCGTATACATTACCTTGCGTACGGCACTGCCGTAATTAAACAGCTGCTCGACGTGCTGGAAGTTGTTTTCCCAAACGGCGACGGCACCGGGATACCCCTGCCAGTCCTGTTTAAACTGCTCGAAAGCCCGCTGTGCTTCTTCCACGTTTACAGCCCCATAAATCCCTTTCAGCTGCTTCGTGAAAGCACTCCACTGCTTCCTGGGGATATACCGAATCGAGTTTCGTACGAGATGGACAATGCAGCGCTGTACGGTGACGTTCGGGAAAATAGCCTTTGCGCCCTCTTCCAGGCCGGATACGCCATCAATCGAGAGAATGCCTAAATCCTCGATGCCACGGGCTTTGAGCTCATCGAAAATCTGCATCCAGGCATGCTTGCTTTCGGTTTCATTGATCCAAAGACCCAGTACGTCTTTGTACCCATTGGTATCGTAAGCCAGCATTACATAGACGGCGACCTGACGGATACCGCGTTCTGTCCGCATAGAAACGTAGATGCAGTCTACAAAGGAAAAAAGGATAGAACGGCTTCAGCGGCCGTGTGCGCCAGCGGTTCACTTCTTCCATAACACAGTCCGTAATATTCGAAATCTGTTCATGAGAGAGCTGGAAACCATAAATGTCTTCGATAGTGGCGGCTATGTCACGCTGGCTCATACCGCGTGCATACATGGCCAGCACCTTGCCTTCAATGGACGACACATCGCGCTGATGTTTCTTTACAATCTGAGGTTCAAACTGGCCCTGACGGTCCCTGGGGACACGAATAGGGACTTCGCCCAGCGAGGTTTTCAACGTCTTCTGGGAATACCCGTTACGGGCATTTGTTGAATCTTCTGAGTGCCCATTCTTTTCATAACCGAGGTGATTCTGCATTTCGCCTTTCAGTACGGCTTCAAAGATAGGGCCGAAGACCTGCTTCAGGGCATCCTGTATGTCCTGGGCATCTTTAAGATCATAGTTTTCAAGAATCTGCTGAGCAATTTGTTCTCCGAATGTCGGCGTAGTTTTTTTACGTTTCGTCATGGGTACCATCCTTAATGTTTGATTACCCAATTATGGGGGATAAATTGGATTTGTGCAATAACCGGTTTACACAAACTATTTTACACTCCCGAAGGGAGCATATCATAAGCCATTTTAGCTTCGTGCGACAGCCCCTTTTTTGTGCTCATATTTGCTCATATTATAGTATTACAGCACTTTACAACTTTTACGCCGCCTCAGAAGTTGACGAAGCTAGTTTACACAAGGCCTGAACTAAGTCCGTTGGATTTTTTGCGGTTTGGGCCTTAGCGACCAAAGTG
>NZ_JBKKJR010000016.1:0-58059 GCF_046614755.1 Megasphaera indica | reverse complement strand
GTTCCGACGTTTTTTGAGCCATGGAACTGAAAATGCCCTAGCAACTAGCATCATACTGGCAATGGCCCACAATGTCTTGACCTTACATCACAAGCTGCAATCCGGTAATTTCGGGACATACCTTTATTCCTTAAAAAAAGTGAAAAAGAGTGCTTGAATAACTATATACATAGCAAAGGTACATGTTTTTTTGCCGACTGGATGCCGGTCTGTTTCGTGTACCTTTTTTACGTTTAGCGATAAAAAAGAGAATAGAACGATGAAATAGAATAAAAAAAAAGGGGGGCTGTCGCACGAAGCCAAAATGGCTTAATGCGACAGCCCCTTTTAAGTGGTTAGTGGCTAGTGGTTAGCTGCGTAGGGGCCGTCCCAAAGGGCGGCCCGCTGCGAGATTTCACCATAGCCCATCCGATTATGATGGCATGCTTTTACAACCATGTGACATTTGTCATAAATCCCGGCTATACACAGGATTCACGCGGGACGCCTTGACAGGACGTCCCCTACGCAATCGCAACCAGGCGATAATGAATCAAGTAAATACTACTTCGTACTGCAAACTTTATACTACAAACTCGAAAAGGAGGCAGCCTTGTGGCAGCCTCCTTTTCGGTATATGTAAGAGGGAATATTGGTACCGATGTTTATTCTTTGCCCATATCGCGGCTGGCCACGATATCTACGCCGAGGCCCAGGATATCTTTGACAATGACGTCGCCTGTATGGACCGGGGCTTTGACTTCGACGCTGCGCAGGGCTGCTGCACAGTCGAGGATTTTGCCTTTCGGCAACGTCGTCTTGGATACGACCGGCAGGAGCGGCAGTTCGCCGCCTTCGATGCGGACCGTCGAGGTCAGCATGCGCTGCGGGTCGGTCAATTCCTGATGGGCATATTTTTCACCGCGCGGGCACGTATTGCCTGTGACCTTGGTAATCTTACCGTCTTCCAGGGTAACAGTAAGCAGGCAGCCCAGCGGGCAGTTGATGCAGTTCAGTTGTTTCGTTTCTACACTCATGTTATGCTTCCTCCTTTACGGAAACGGTCCAATCCGCATGATGGCCCTTGGCTTTTTCAGCCGGTACGTTGACGGCGATCATTTCACTCGGTTTAGCGACGGGGAGGACTTTCGTCAGCAGCGTATCGTCACCGCTCTTGACAGTGAGGCGGACTTTCTTCATGGGTTTGCGGACACGCATGAACAAGCGGATCGTTTCGCCTTCTGCCGTAGCGCGGACGTGCTGGGGAACGCAGGTGCGGACTTCGTCGATGGCTTCGACTTTGACATCGGCTACGTCTTCCGGCAGCTGTTCCTGTGCCTTGAGGGCAGCGTATTTACCGGCGATTTCAGCTTCTTCCGATACGAAGTCTACCAGGTCATGGACGTGGACGACGTTGCCGGCTGCAAAGATGCCGGGGATGCTCGTTTCACGATGCTGGTCGACGATAGGACCATTGGTGAGCGGATGCATAGCCAGCCCCAAGCCGCGGGACAATTCATTTTCCGGGATCAGGCCGACGGACAGGAGCAGCGTATCGCAGTCGATGTCGAATTCCGTGCCCGGAATGGGTTTCATATGGTCGTCGACTTTGGCTGCCGTAATGCCGTTGACCCGGTCTTTGCCGTGGATGGCCGTAATGGTATGAGACAGATACAAAGGAATATCATAGTCATACAGACATTGTACCATATTACGTGTCAAGCCGTTCGAGAAGGGGCAGATTTCCAGGACAGCCTGGACTTTACAGCCTTCCAGGGTCATGCGGCGGGCCATGATGAGGCCGATGTCGCCACTGCCGAGGATGACGATTTTCTTACCGGGCAGATAGCCTTCCATGTTGACCATGCGCTGCGCTGCACCGGCCGTAAAGACGCCAGCCGGACGATAACCGGGGATACGGATGGCACCGCGTGTACGTTCGCGGCAGCCCATGGTGAGGATGATCGTCTTGCCCTGTACTTTCATCAGGCCGTGAGCCGGGCTGACAGCCGTAACCGTCTTGTCGGGATTGACGCTTAGGACCATGGTGTCGACGAGGATTTCGATTTCCGGTTTATCCTTGACCAGGTCATAGCAGCGCTGGGCGTAGCCCGGGCCGGTCAGTTCTTCTTTGAAGTGATGGAGGCCGAAACCATTGTGGATGCACTGCTGGAGGATGCCGCCAGCTTCGCGGTCACGCTCGAGGACGAGAATTTTTTTAGCGCCGTTCTGCCAAGCGCTGTAGGCAGCGGATAAGCCTGCCGGGCCGCCGCCAACGATGATAATATCATAAAGTTGTTCACCCATTATGCCTTACCTCCGCTTTCTTTGTTGTAGAACATGTAAGAATTACGCATTTCTTTCCGTACTTCCGTAACGGGGATGTTCAATTCACGGGACAAAATCTGTGTAACACGAGGTCCGCAGAAGCCACCCTGGCAGCGGCCCATGCCGGCACGCGTGCGGCGTTTGACACCGTCGACGGTGCGGGCACCGACGGGGCGATGGATGGCATCGACGATTTCCCCTTCCGTAATCGTTTCGCAGCGACAGATGACGCGGCCATAACGGGGATCCTTGGCGATGAGGGCTTTCTGGTCAGCTTCAGCCATCATGCGGAAGCAGGGCTGAGCCGGACGGCCTTTCTTATAGTCCGTCTTGGCTGTCGCACCGGTTTCAGCGACGATGCCGTCGACGAGGTATTTGGCGATAGCCGGAGCCGAAGTCAGGCCCGGAGACTGGATGCCGGCAGCCTGGATGAGGCCTTTCGTCTTTTCCGACGGGCCGAGGATGAAGTCGCCCGTGCTGGATACGGCGCGGACACCGGCAAATTCCGTAATCGTAGCGCCTACAGGGATATTCGGGACCAGACGGCGGGCTTTGTCCAGGATGTCGTCCATGCCCGGAATGGTAACGGCCGTGTCGTCTTTTTCTTCATCTGGCATATCCTGGGCGTTCGGGCCGACGAAGACGTTGCCATGTGTCGTCGCGCAGACCAGGATGCCTTTGCCCATTTTCGTCGGTGTCGGGAAAATCGGCGAGTAAACGAGGTCTTTCTGAGCCGTTTTATCAAAGAGGATGTATTCGCCGCGGCGCGGATGGATCTTAAAGGTATCGTCCCCGGCAAGGCGGCTGATTTCGTCGGCATGGACACCGGCGGCATTGATGACGTATTTCGTTTCGATAGTACCCTTGTCCGTTTCGACGGCTTTGACGGCACCGTCTTCTACGGTAATGCCCGTGACCTGACATTCACGGATGACTTCAGCGCCGTTGATGACGGCATTTTCAGCAAAAGCCAGCGCCAGGCCGAAAGGCCAGCAGATACCGGCAGTCGGAGCCCAGAGTGCGCCTTTGATGTCCTTGCTGACATTCGGTTCTTCTTTGCGCATTTCATCGCCGCTGACGATTTTCAGTCCGGGAACGCCATTGGCATTGCCCCGTTCGAGGAGTTCCTTGAGGACGTCCATCTGTTCGTCGTCGAGGGCGGCTACATACGAGCCGGACCAGCGGATGTCCAGATCCAATTCGTCTTTCAATTCATGATACATCGCATTGCCTGCGACATTCATGCGGGCTTTCATACTACCCGTAGGCGCATCGAAACCTGCGTGAAGGATGGCACTGTTGGCCTTTGTCGTGCCGGCAGCCAGTTCCGGTTCCTGTTCAACCAGGACTGCACGAAGATTGTACTTTGCCAATTCGTGCAAAATGGCTGTGCCGGTAATACCGCCGCCAATTACGACGACATCTGCTTGTTTTGTCATGTTCACAACCTCTTTCTCTGTAAATACCAAGTATCACTATCTTTGATGCCCTTATTATATAAGCTTGTGAAAATAATTGCAAGAGTATTTTTACATATTTTCACTTTCTTGACTTATACAATTTTTTCATGGGAAAATGTAGAAATATTACCTTCAATTAACTATGAAATTATGTTCAAAATTTATAAACTTAAGTAAAGGAAAGGGCTTGCCGATGAATGACAAGCCCTTTCCCAAAACCATATATTAAATAAATTAGAAGACATGTAAAGCCATGGCTACGACGTAGGCAGCAAAGGCACCAGCCAGCGGGCCGAAAACAGGAACCCAGGCATAAGCCCAGTCCGAACCGCCTTTACCGGCAATCGGCAGGATAGCATGTGCAATGCGCGGACCTAAGTCTCGAGCCGGGTTCATGGCGTACCCCGTAGGACCGCCAAGGCTCATGCCCAGAGCCCAGATGAGGATACCGACGATGTACGGCCCAAGGCCTGCCGGCATAGCTCCGACTTTATTGGAGAAGATCATCCAGATAACGAACATCAGGAAGAACGTGGCAATGAATTCGCACAGGAAGTTGGCCGGATAGTTGCGGATAGCCGGAGCCGTGCAGAAGATACCGAGCTTCGCCGATTTATCTTCTGTTTCAGCCCAATGGGGCAGGTAAGCCAGCCAGACGATAGCAGCGCCGAGGATACCGCCCAGGATCTGAGCGATGGACGTGGCGAAGAACTGGGGAACACTGTAAATCCCAATCATCGTCTTGCCCAAGGTGACAGCCGGGTTCAGGTCGCCCTGCGGAGCACCGAGGGTCGTTGCCGTGTAAACGCCGAGGGTTACGGCGAACCCCCATGCTGCGGTTATACAAATCCAGCCGCCGTTCTGGCCCTTCGATTTAGTCAGCGTATTGCAGGCGCAGACGCCGGCCCCGAAGACGATGAGGACCATCGTCCCAAGAAATTCTCCTAATAAGTTGTCAAACATCATGATGCTAGCACCTCTCTCTTAGTCTTCATCACTAAGCCAGTGCATTGCATGTTTGACGGCTTTGCGCCAGCCTTTATAATACCCTGCTGCTTTTTCAGGATCCATGGTCGGTTCGAAACGATTCTGGAGTTTCCAGCTCGATACGAGTTCTTCTTTGGAATCCCATACGCCGACAGCCAGGCCAGCCAGATAAGCGGCGCCGAGAGCCGTCGTTTCGATGACCTGCGGACGATCGACAGGAACGCCGAGGATATCGGCCTGGAACTGCATGAGCATGTTGTTGGCAACAGCTCCGCCGTCGACTTTGAGGGCAGCCAGTTTGATGCCAGAGTCTGCTTCCATGGCGCCGAGGACATCTTTCGTCTGATAAGCCATGGAATCGAGAGTTGCCCGGACGATGTGAGATTTCTTAGTGCCGCGCGTGATGCCGATAATCAAGCCGCGGGCATCCATATCCCAGTAAGGAGCACCGAGGCCGACGAAAGCCGGTACGACATAGACGCCATCCGAATCGGGAACGCGTTTGGCGACCCATTCCGAATCCGGTGCCGTATCGATGAGGCGCAGGCCGTCGCGGAGCCACTGGATAGCCGAGCCGGCGACGAAGATAGAACCTTCCAGGGCGTATTCGACTTTGCCGTCGAGGCCCCAGGCAATGGTCGTAACCAGGCCGTTCTTGGAAGGAATCGGAGTCGTGCCCGTGTTCATCAGCATGAAGCAGCCTGTACCATAGGTGTTCTTGGCCATGCCCGGTTCATAACAGGTCTGACCGAAGAGGGCTGCCTGCTGGTCACCAGCGATACCGGCGATGTTGACCGGACCGCCGAGGATAGCCGGATCCGTGCAGCCATAGACTTCACTGGACGGGCGGACTTCCGGGAGCATGCATTTCGGTACGGTTAAATATTCAAGGAGTTGGTCATCCCATTTCAGTTCTTTGATGTTGAACATAAGTGTACGGGATGCGTTGGAATAGTCGGTGATATGGACTTGACCGCCAGTCAGTTTCCAGACCAGCCAGCAATCGATGGTCCCGAAGAGGAGATCGCCTTTTTCGGCTTTTTCCCGGGCGCCTTCGACGTTGTCCAAAATCCATTTGACCTTCGTGCCCGAGAAGTAGGCATCGATGACCAACCCCGTCTTGTCACGGAATTCATCGACTAAGCCGCGGGCTTTGAGGTCTTCGCAAATCGGTGCGGTCTGGCGGGACTGCCAAACGATGGCGTTGTACACGGGATCCCCCGTATTCTTGTCCCAGACAACCGTCGTTTCACGCTGGTTGGTGATACCGATAGCCGAAATTTCGCTAGCCGTCATGTTGGCCTGTGCCAGAGCTTCGCGCATGACTTCGACCATGCTGTGGAAGATTTCATTGGCGTCGTGTTCTACCCAGCCCGGTTTGGGGAAATACTGAGTGAATTCTTTCTGGCTGACGCTGACGATGTGTGATTCATTGTCGAAAATAATAGCGCGATTACTCGTGGTGCCGGCATCAAGGGCCATGACGTATTGCTTGTCTTGCATAATAACATTGCTCCTTTCATCAATTACACTGGTATCTTCTTTCGCTACCTGCATAGAGGATTTTCTGTGATTTCATCATACATCACCTAGCACATTATTTCAACCAAATATTTACATATTTTCACTTTGCGTATAGCCTTAAAACAGGTTATAATTTTTATGCAAAATATAGTATACATAAAAGGTCATATTTCTGAATTTGTTTTCTATTTTACCTTGCATTTACATGAACAAAAATGCGATAATGGAAGAGAATATACTCGCATTCGCTACTATTTTTTCGTCAGAGGATTACACTATTTTATAATTCTATAATTAAGGATGGATTCCTATGCAACATGATAAGAATAAACTAGCCATCAGCGCTGCCAAATTGTATTACCAGTCGGGCTTCAGCCAGGCCGAGATTGCCAAAGAGCTGCAGCTGTCTCGTCCGTCGGTATCGCGGCTTTTACAGTACGCCAAGGACATGGGCTTCGTGCGCATCGAAATCTTCGACCCCATCGAAGACCAGGGCCAGCTGGCCCAAAAAGTCGCCGCCGCTTACGGCCTGCGCGATGTCTGCATCGCCAACGCCCCTATCGAAGACGAAGAAGAGGTCAAGAAATACATAGGCCAGCGCGGCGCTGCCTATATCAATGAAATCATCCAGGACGGGGACATCATCGGCGTCGGCTGGGGCACGACCCTGCACAGCCTGTCCCACCAGCTCATCCCCCATCCCCTGAAGGGCGCCCAGATTGTCCAGCTCGAAGGGGGCATCACCTTGTCGACGAGCGAAACATTTGCCAATGAAATATTGGAAAAATTCGCCAAGAACTATGAAACTATCGCCCAGTACCTGCCGCTGCCGGTCCTCTTCGACTCGAAAGAGGTCAAGGAAATGGTCTACCGCGACCGCCACATCAAGCGCGTCCTGGAACTGGGCCGCAACGCCAACATTGCCATATTCAGCGTCGGCACCGTCCGCGACAATGCCTTGTTCTTCCGTCTGGGCTATGCCGACGCCCAGGAAAAGGCCTATCTCAAGAGCCACGCCGTCGGCGATATCTGCTCCCGCTTCTTCGATAAAGAAGGAAATATCTCCAGCCAGGAGCTGAACGACCGCACCGTCGGTATCGCCCTCGATGACCTGCGCAACAAAGAATACAGCATCCTCCTGTCCGGCGGCGAAGGCAAAATCGCCAGTATCCGGGCGGCCCTAAAAGGAGGCTACGCCAATGTCCTCATCACCGACCAGTTCACAGCCAAACGATTACTGGAGAAGGTGTAAAAAAAGGTCCTGTCACATAGTGACAGGACCTTTTTCTGTAGGGGCGCCACGTGGGGCGCCCGCTCCGGGATATGTACGATTTTCCAATCAGTCTGCTAAAAAAATCCCCCAAATCCTAACGGGTCGCCCACGCGGCGACCCCTACAAACCTGGGATATCGGCCCGCTTATTAACAACGAACCACTAACCACTGGAAAGGGCATCAGCCCTTTCCCTTACTCCCAGGCGCTATCGGGCAGGGCGGTGATGCTGGCCCAGGCGTTATTGATGGCGGCAGCCATCATTTTTTTGCCCGGCGGGTCGAGATGGAGTCCGTCCAGGGCCAGTTCGGTCTTGAGTTCGCCGCGGCTGTCGGCCATGCCCGGCGTGATGTCGATATGGACCTGCGTGTCGATGTAGTCGTTGACTTCGGCAATGGCGCCGCGCCAGTCATCGGCCGTATCCTGGTCGAAGGCAGCCTTGATGTTCTCCGGATTGAGCGGCGGAATGGTCAGGAAAACGGGCTTGATACCATGGCTCAGGCATTTTTCCTTCAACGTCTGTAAGTCACTGATGACTTCACCGGCCGGTACGCCGGCGCGGAGGCTGTTGGAGCCGATGAGGATGATGACATACGACGGCTTGAAGGGCAGGACGTCGCGGTCGAAGCGTTCGACGCCCATGGCGCTCGTATCGCCGCTCTGGGCCAGGTTGATCGTCGGGAACATGAGATACGAAGCGTAACTGAAGTCCCAATCCGTCGGCGAATAGGAAATACTGCCGCCACCGTGGCTGATACTGTCGCCAAAGATAGCGACGACGCCCTGTTCCGCTGCCGGGTCCAGCTCAAAGGGCAGGGCATCGGAATAACCGCCGATAGGATTGCCTGCCCCATCCAGAGCCAGGACGCGCCAGTAAAAGGGCTTATCGCCCATGCGGGCTTTCTGGTCGTACTGCTGAGCATATTGCGGTGTGTAACTGTCGATGCGATGAATCGACGGCGCCGTACCATTCGGATCTTCCGGCAAATCGTTGAGGATTTCTACTTCATACTTGGCTGCCCCCGGTACGGCTATCCAGTCGTAGACCGGATAGAGCAGGGTCTGGCCCGGTCCCTGGTTGAAAAAGGACAAGGGCGTCGGCTTCTCCGTAAAAGGCTGGAAAATATCGACATGCGCTTCTTCGATATCCGAAAATTCACTGACCGGACGGCCCTTCAAATCGAGACCGCGGACGCGCCAGTAAAAAACCTGTCCCAGGAAGGTATCGGGCAAATCCAGTTCCAGTCCCGTCGTATAAGCCTTCTGGTCATCCATGAAAGGCTCGTAAGACGTACTGACCTTTCCGTCATCGCCTTTTTCTTCCTCTTTCTTCAAGATCTGCACATCATACATGACAGCCCCGTCAACACGGCTCCAGCGCAGGATGGGATGGCCATCAGCCGGATCCGTCGCCGGATAATGGAGGGTGACATGCGGTTTTTCCCGCAAAGCCGGCATGTCATCACTATCGGCCTTTACATGCTGCCGCGCTTCTTCCAGGGCCACGTCGACACCGTGGGAGTCCGTCGACTGACGGGCGCCGGCAAAGATGCCGACCCCCAGGGTCAGGGCCATGAGAGCCGTGATAAAAGCTAATTGTTTACGCATTCTTCTCCTTCTTATCTTTCTTATAACCGTACTTCTGGGTCCAGGCTTTATTCTGCTTCTGGATTTCCTTCTTGCTCAACATGGCCGGCTTGGCTTTCAGGGCCGACTGGATATTCTTGACGATAGCCGGCTGATCATCACCGTCAGCACAGGTCATGATGCGCAAGTCGTTGACATAGACATCGTTACCGCGGGACGCTACGTTCCACGACGGCTGCTTCTTGTTCATCGCTTCCGTAACGACCTTGTCGTCTTTCATCGCTTCGCCGTAGACATCATGCGTAGCCCGGGCCAGATTGCCCGCTACCAGGAAAGCCCGGCGCCGCGACGAATACGTCCCGGCTGTAGCCGGTGTGACGACGGGTTTGGCATTGACATAGACCGTGTTGCCGCCGACCTGGACGTGGTTGCCCGACCACAAGGTCATGCGGCCGGCCAGCTTTTCGATACGGCTCGACATCTGAGGATGATTATTCGGACTGATGACGCGCTTGAAGCCTTCCTGCCACAGTTCGCCGTACTGTTCGTAAACGTACTGCATGGACGAAGCCGCACCGCCGACATTGTAGGCCGTGTTCTTGAAGACATTGAAGCCCGTCGCATCGGCCTGTTTTTCCTGGTCCATAGTGACGAATTCATTGTCGATGTAATTGACGGCCACACTGCCCAGGAGAATGTCGAGGACGTCGGCATTACCGCCAAGGGAAACGTCGATGAGCGTCGAAATACCGATACTCTTGAGGACGCCGTTGATGGCATGGCGTTTTTCGCCGTGCTGCATTTCATGGCACATGGTAAAGGCCAGTTCATCGTCGTTGAGGGCATCGAGCATCCCCTTATTGACGGAAATGACGCCGCCAATCGTTTCAAAGGCGTTCAACTCTTTCGACGGGTTGGCATAGACATCGTAATTGCGCTTGATGAGGCCCGTCGCTACGAGGTTGCGCTGGATATTTTCCAGACGGTCGCTGTAGGCTTCATTATCGACGACACCAGTCTTGGCCTGCGTATTGGCCAACATCTGCTTCTGATTGTTGTTGTCCATCTGGAGCAGCTGCTGTTTGGCCAGAGCCATAGTCGCTGCCCCATAGAGCAGGATCTGCGCCGTCGACGCAGCCGAAGCGATGGCGACAGGCGCCACGCAGAGAGACAGGCTGGCAACGAGAGTCGTCAGCCATTTTTTCCATAATTTCATCCCTATCATCCTCCCTCATCCGTTAGCGAAAGCTGTTCCCGGCAGAGCTTCTCCTTCTTCTTTTTCGTCCACTGCTTGATTTGCCATTCCCAATGCATGGCCTCGTGTTTTGTAGGAAAACCCTGGCACCAGGCCAGGGTTACAGGGCGACGGGAACGGGTATACTTAGCCCCTCTGCCGTCATTATGCGCTGCGACCCGCCGGGGCACATCCAGCGTCCAGCCTGTATATAAAGACTGGTCGGCGCAGCGCACCATATACGTATAATATAACATGAAGCCCTTAGGCTTCTTCCGTGACGATTTTCACCGTATTCAGGACAACATCTTCCAGCGGTTTATCGGCAAAATCGGTCTTGACTCTGCTGATGCCTTCGACGACGTCATAATCCTTGACGACCTTGCCGAAAATGGAATGATGATTCTGGAGCCACGGCGTCGGGACGACCGTCACGAAGAACTGGGAACTGCCCGTATTGGGGCCGGCATTGGCCATAGCCAGGACACCGGGTTCGCTGAAATCGAGGCCCGGACCGAATTCATCAGGAATCGTCTGTTTCGAGCCGCCGCATCCCGTACCCGTCGGGTCGCCGCCTTGAATCATGAAATCAGCAATGATGCGATGGAAAATTGTGCCATCATAAAAACCGGATTTTGCCAAATTCACAAAATTTTCGACCGTAATCGGTGCCTTGTCTGCAAAAAGTTCTACCGTAAAATCGCCGCGGTTCGTCTGGAACACAGCGTATGTTTTATTGTCCGCCATAGTAACAGCCTCCTGTTTATATATAATAAGGTATTGTATACGTTTATATTACCGTAGAATAGGCAATTCCGCAAGTAGTTAGGGCGCTAAAGCGCCCGCAGGCCGCAGTTCGCCGTTCGCAGGCCGCCTCGAGTAACCCTCGCTCGTAAAAATCGCCCCAATCTGGGCCTCCGTAGGGGCTGTCCTAAGCCTTTTTGACCCATCGGGTGCCGACCAACGGAAGGCGCAAGACGGTTGCCAAAACGGACAGCTGTTGCTAGGCGGCCCGCCGCGAGATTCCACCACAGCTAACTCTGGCATGATGGCAGGTTTTATAAATTACTAGCCGCTCGTCATAAATTCCGGCCATTCACACTATTCACAGCGGGACGCCTTGACAGGATGTCCCCTACGAAATCGCATACAGGCGAAAAAAAAGAGGCTGTCTTCATGCGACAGCCTCTTTTTTGAGTTTAGCCCAAAATCTTTTTGAGGTCAGCTTCCGGCGTGCTGGTCGGAGTGATGTTGAAGTTTTCTACCAAGTAGTTGAGGACATTCTTGGAGACGAAGGCCGGCAGTGTCGGGCCGAGGTAAATATTCTTGATGCCCAAGGAGAGGAGGGTCAAGAGGATGCAGACAGCTTTCTGTTCGTACCACGAGAGGACGAGGGTCAAGGGCAGATCGTTGACGCCGCAGTCGAAGGCTTTTGCCAAAGCGACAGCTACCTGGATAGCGCTGTATGCGTCGTTGCACTGGCCCATATCCATGATGCGCGGCAAGCCGCCGATAGTGCCGAGGTCGAGGTCATTGAAGCGGTATTTGCCGCAAGCCAGGGTGAGGACAACCGTATCAGCCGGGGTCTGTTTAACGAATTCCGTGTAGTAGTTACGGCCCGGACGAGCGCCGTCGCAACCGCCGACGAGGAAGAAGTGTTTGATAGCGCCGGCTTTGACAGCGTCGATGACTTTGTCAGCAACGGAGAGGACCGTGCCATGACCAAAGCCAGTCGTAACGGTGCTGCCGCCGTTGATGCCGGTGAAGTGCTGGTCTTCTGCATAGCCGCCGAGTTCCAGGGCTTTTTCGATGACCGGCGTGAAGTCTTTGTCTTCGCCGATATGAGTTACGCCGTCAAAGGAAACGACTTCCGTCGTGAAGACGCGGTCGATGTAGGATTTACGAGGCGGCATGAGGCAGTTCGTCGTGAACAGGAATGCGCCGGGAACGCCGTCGAATTCTTTCTGCTGGTTCTGCCAAGCCGTGCCGAAGTTGCCTTTGAGGTGTTTGTATTTCTTCAATTCCGGATAAGCGTGAGCCGGGAGCATTTCGCCGTGTGTATAGATATTGATGCCTTTGCCTTCAGTCTGTTTGAGGAGGAGTTCCAAGTCTTTCAGGTCGTGGCCGGTGACAACGATGAACGGGCCTTTTTCAACCGTCAAAGGAACCGTCGTCGGAACCGGAGTACCATAAGTAGACGTATTAGCTTCATCGAGGAGAGCCATGCAGGTCAAGTTGACTTTGCCTGTTTCCATGACAATCGGGAGGAGTTCATCCATGCCCCAGTCTTCGCCGATGGCCGACAAGCCTTTGACGAAGAAAGCATCGACTTCTTCGCTCGATTTGCCGAGCATGAGAGCATGATAAGCATAAGCAGCCATGCCGCGCATACCAAAGAGGATGAGCGATTTGAGGGAACGGATATCTTCATCAGCGTCCCACATCTGGTTCATATCGTAGTCAGCTGTGGGAGTGGACGAAAGGGCAGCGGCTTCAGCGTGAACTTTATCGATCATAGCCTGGGTCGTCGTCGTGTTGAAGTTGACGTTGGTAATGGTCGTGAACATGCCTTCGAGGATAGTGCGATAGGTCTTAGCCGTCGGAGCGGCAGTCTGACAGGTGCGGGCCAAGCCAACGAGGGCGCCGGTCAAAACATCCTGCAAGCCGGCTTCAACAGCCGATTTGCCACAAACACCGGCACAACCGGTACAGCCAGTACCCATAGCGGTCTGTTCACACTGGAAACAAAACATCTGTTTTTCTTTTGTCATAGGGAAAACCTCCTGTATTTCATACATATAATAAATTGAATGGGTGATTCGTAATTCTCTGCTCTCATCGAGTACACCTAAAGTATAACAAAAAGAAAGAAACATTTCTGTTGCATTTACAACCAAAAGGGAAATTTTGTAGGAGACGCCCAAAGGGCGTCCCGCAGGCCGCCTTGGACTCAAATGCCGCTGCGCGGCGACAGCCTCAGAATGACGACATCGCCTCGAGTAACCCTCGGCTCGTGAAAAAATAGTGGTTCGTGGCTCGTAAAAGCCTGCCATTATACAAGAATAGGTATGGCCAAATCTCACAACGGGCAAGGCTCCCTTTATAGGGGAGTTGGCCGCCAAAGGCGGTCTGAGAGGTTAAAGGACAGCCCCTACGCACAAGGCCGTTGGCCGTGCATTTTTTTGCAATCTGCAAACTGCGTTTACTTCCATCGCCTGTATGCGATTCCGTAGGGGCCGACCCAGAGCTTTCTGACCCGTCAGATGCAGGACAGTTACCCGGACAGATGGCAGCGGCGGGCGGCCCGCTACGCGCTGAGGGTTTCCCGAAGCGTCGTTGTCAGTTTGAATTTGTCGCGGCGAAGCCGCATCTGAATCCAATTTATGGTATAATATCAACGTTGCTCACCCCTATACTGAGCGGGTAAGGGGGTGTTACTCTTGAACAAACTCAAAAACTTTTTGATGGCTGTCATGGCTAGCGTAGTCTCTTACTACCTATGCAAGTGGTTAGACACCATTATTACCCTTATGAGCAACTAGCCCCAGAGTGTTCCTGTCGAACACCACAAAAAGAAAACCCCCAGAGATTCCGCCTCTGGGGGTTTTCGTGTTACAATTGAACAAACTCAAAACTTCTACATTTATTATAATGAAATCAACCAATCCTGTCAATTCTCAACTCACGGCGGGCGGCCCGCCGTCCCCCGCGGACTCAGAGGCCGCTGCGCGGCGACAGCCTCAGAATGACGACATCGCCTCGAGTAACCCTCGGCTCGTGAAAAAATAGTGGCTCGTGGCTCGTGATTCGTGGCTCGCAAAAGCCTGCCATTATACAAGAATAGGTATGTCCAAATCTCACAACGGGCTGCACAAGGCTCCCTTTATAGGGGAGCTGGCCGCCAAAGGCGGTCTGAGAGGTTAAAGGATAGCCCCTACGCACAAGGCCGCTGGCCGTGTATTTTTTGCGGTCCGCAGGACCGCGGCGAACTGCGAACTGCATTCATTTCATGAGTCTGTCGCGGCGAAGCCGCATCTGAATCCGAGGCGGCCTGCGAACTGCGACCTGCTTTCTCCTTCATGCTATAATAAGGTTACCATGCTGAGAGAGGAGTCATCATCATGAATGAAAAGATTGAGCAATACGTACGGAATCACGGCCGTGATTTTATGGAATGGCTTTGTGATATTATTTCTATTCCTTCACCGACCGGAGATGAACAGGCCAAGGGCGAATGGATATTGAATCTTTTGCATCAATGGGGCGCCGCCGGGGCGTATCGTGATGCCGCGGGAAATGTGGTCTATCCCTGCCATGTAAAAAGCGGTGAAAAGGTCGCCCTTTACACCGCTCATATAGATACGGTATTCCAGGATTTGCAGGAAATCCACATCCGCCAGACAGGTCACATTTTGTCAGCGCCGTCGTGCAGCGACAATAGCGCCAGTATCGCCGGTCTATTATTTATCATCAAAATGTTCCACGATTTACAGCTCACGCCGCCGCAGGGTCTGCTCTTTGCCTTCGATGTCGGCGAAGAAGGCTTGGGCAATCTCAAGGGGATGCGGCAGGTCATGGCCGATTGGCACGGCCGCATTGCCGAAGTGGTCGCCGTCGATTGTACTTTCGATACTTTTGTGACGACAGCTGTCGGCTCCCGCCGCTACGCCGTCACCGTCGAAGCCGCCGGCGGCCACAGCTGGATGCATTTCGGCCAGTCCAATGCCATTGCCGAAGCGGCCCGCATCATCAGCCAGCTCTATGCACTGTCCGTGCCATCCCAGCCAAAGACGACGTACAATGTCGGCACCATCACGGGCGGCACGACGGTCAATTCCATTGCGGCAAAGGCCGTGTTCACTGTCGACTTGCGCTCGGAAAATGCTGATGAACTGGACAAGCTGGGCCAAACTTTTCAAAGCCTCCTGGCCCATGCTGAAGGGGAAACAGTCCACATCAAAACCCAGCTGCTCGGCGAACGGCCCTGCAGCCGTCTGGACACCAATCCCCTGGCAGACCGCATCACAGCCATCCGCCGGCGCCACGGCCTGCCGACACCGTGCATTGCCGGCAGCACCGATGCCAACGTTCCCATGAGCCAGGGTATCCCGGCCATTTCCTTTGGCTTCTGCCGCAGCCACGGTGAACATACCCTTCAGGAATCGCTGGACGTCGATACCTTTGCTCCCGGCATGATCCAGATGCTGGAATTCATGGGAGTATAAAAAAAGGGCTTGTCGCATATGCGACAAGCCCTTTTATCGTAGGGGCCGTCCCAAAGGGCGGCCCGTTGTGGCTAGTTGTTAGTGGTTAGCAAATGGTAAAAAATTTAGCGAGGCCTACCGTGCGTTGGCTTCGCCACGGAAGATGGTGCCACGGCTGGCGTCTACGGTGACGACTTCGCCGTTTTCCAGGGTATCGGCAGCATGGGCAGCGCCGACGACGGTCGGGATGCCGAGGGTGATGGCGACGATAGCCGATTCGCTGGTGAGGCCGGCTTCTTCAGAGACGATGGCGCTAGCCCGTTTCATGTAGTCGACGAAATCAGCGCGGGCCGAACGGACTACGAGGATGCAGCCGTCGGTGAAGTTCTTTTCCAGGTCTTCTTTCGATTCGGCGATGCAGACTTTGCCGATAGCCGAATTCCGGCCGATACCGGTACCGCGGAGGAGGACGTCACCGACGACCTGGACGCGGATCATATTGGTCGAACCGGCTTTGGCAACGGGGACACCTGCCGTGAGGACGACGAGGTCGCCGGCTTTGATGAGGTCGTTGTCGAGGGCTGCAAAGATAGCATTGTCAACGACGGCATCGGTGTCGCTGGCTTCTTTACCGGTGACAGCCTGGACGCCCCAGTTGAGCTGCAGGCGGCGGACGATGGCTTCATGCGGCGATACGGCTACAATTGGGCAGGCTGGACGGAATTTAGAAATCATCTGAGCTGTGCCGCCGCGTTCAGTCGAGGCGATGATGGCTGCAGCGTGGAGGTCTTTGGCGATCTTGACAACGGCTTTGCCGATGGATTCCGTCGTCGTAGCCGATTCAGCGTCGACGTCTTCATAGGACTTCGGCGTAAAGTTGCTTTCCGTAAAGGTTGCGACGCGGGCCATGGTTTCTACAGCTTCTACCGGATAGAGGCCGCCAGCCGTTTCACCGCTGAGCATGATGGCATCGGTACCGTCGAGGATGGCGTTGGCGACGTCGCTCGTTTCGGCACGGGTCGGACGCGGGTTGTTGCACATAGATTCCAGCATCTGCGTAGCCGTAATGACCGGTTTGCCTGCGGCCTGGCATTTATGGATGAGGACTTTCTGGAGCATCGGCACTTCTTCTGCCGGGACTTCGACGCCGAGGTCACCGCGGGCGACCATGATGCCGTCGCTCATCTTGATGATGTCGTCGATGTTGTTGACAGCTGCCTGACATTCGATTTTGGAGATGATCTTCATATGGCTGTCGTGTTTTTCCAAAATCTTGCGGATCGTCAGGACGTCTTTGCCGCGCTGGATGAAGGAAGCGGCGATCCAGTCCATGTTCATGCGGCAGCCGAATTCGATATCGTCGGCGTCTGTATCGGAAACAGCCGGCAGGTTGATGGCAATGCCCGGTACGGCAACGCGTTTGCGGTCGCTCATCTTGCCGCTGTTGAGGATTTTCGTATGGATGTCTTCGCCTTCGACGCTGACAACTTCCAAGTTGACCAGGCCGTCCGACAAGAGGATGTGGTCGCCGGCTTTGACGTCCTGCGGTAATTCTTTATAGTTCATGGAGGCAATAGTTTCATCGCCTTCTACGTCACGGGCCGTCAAGGTAAAGTCTTTGCCGGCTTCCATCATGATCGAACCATTTTTAAATTTGCCCAAACGGATTTCCGGGCCTTTCGTGTCGAGGAGCAGTGCCACCGGGATACCCAGTTTCTGGGAGGCAGCGCGAACCATGTCGATGCGCTGTTTATGTTCTTCATGAGAACCATGGGAGAAATTAAAGCGGGCAACGTTCATGCCGGCTTTAATCATCTTTTCGATAATTTCCGGGGTATTGGAACTGGGGCCTAAGGTGCAGACGATCTTTGTTTTTTTCAGCATACAGATTTCTCCTTTTCTACTCACGTACACGTAACAATTGACGTTTCTGTTCCTAGTGGTACGTTTTTTGTCCCACCAGTGCAATATACGGCTATTGCTCACTGCGATTGTACCGTATTCCCCACGATAATGCAAGGATTAGTTGTGTAAATACTTTATGAGGACGCAGGCCGCAGGCCGCCGCAGCAGGACGGCCTTACGAACCACTAGCCACTAGCCACTAGCCACTAGCCACGAAGATTTTACCACAAATGGACGCACTTCTGCGGTTCGACATACATGCCGTCGCCGGGCTGGATGCCATAGGCCGTATAGAAGCCATTCGTCGACGACAAGGCACCGTTGACGCGGGCTTCGCCAGTCGGATGGGGATCATTCTGGACCAGGTAGAGCAGCAGCTGGTCAGTCATCTTAGTCGCAAAGACCGTGGCAAAGGTGCGGTATAAATCGCGCAGCATCCCTTGGTCGCCATGGGCCAGTTCCGTCGCAACCGACAGGCCGCCGCAGTCGGCAATGGCTTCGTTGCTGACGAGCTTGCCATTTTCATGGAGCCCCTTGCCGAGGGTATAGCGATCGTAATACGGGCCGAAAGCAGCCGATAATTTCTGGAAAGCTTCATAGTCTTTTGCCTTCCACCAGTTCTTCAAGCGGCCTTCGCTGTCGTACTTGCTGCCGTTCGGGTCAAAGGCATGGGAAATCTCATGGCCAATGACGACGCCGATGCCGCCCAGATTGGCACCGCGCGAAGCTTTGGCATCGTAGAACGGCGGCTGCAGGATACCGGCCGGGATGGTGATGCTGTTATTTTCCGGGATATAAGCGGCATTGACATCTTGCGGGTCAAAAGCATACCATTTATCGGGATTAAAATTCGTTCCCAATAGCGCATGGACCTGCTGTTTTTCCAGGACACCGTTGTGCATGACATTGGCCAGCAAATCGCCGCCATCCTGTGGGGCAATGACGTCAGGCATACTTTCGATGATAGGTTTGTCATCTTCAGCCGGACCGCCGACAAAGACGCGCAGGTGGCTGAGCTTGTCGACGGCTTTGACCCGCGTCGCCGGACTGAGCCAGTCATTGGCTTCCAGCCGCTGCTGATAGACGTCGCGGATTTCATTGATCATGGCCTTCACATCGTTGATGATGGCCGCCGTACAGTGATTCTTCATATAAATCTGGCCGAATTCGTAAGACAGCATGTTCTGGACCATGCGGCTCGCCGTTTCCTTGTCATCCCGCGCCTGGGCGATGCCGAAGCGCTGGAGGGCATAATTGCGCTGCAGATCCCGCAATTTGATATCCGCACTGGGCGCAAAGCCGCTATAGACCTGATAGACAGCATAGCTCTTGAGCAGGTCGAGATTCTTAGGCACATAGAGGGCATCGAACTGCTGTAAATACTCCGGATTCGATAAGAAGAACTGTTTTTCTTTATTCAGGCCCAGGTTGGTCAAGACCGTCTTGCCGCCCATATTGGGCATGAGTTTTTCCAGATTCCCCCGCGACATCAGGCGGTTCTGGACGGTCACGTCATTGCGCTGTTCGCTCGTCAGCAAGTGTGGCCCCAGGCCCTTTTCCATGGCGAAGATGGCTTCGCTGTGAGCCGCAGCCTGGTCCGGTGTTTCTCCGGCTTCTTCAAGGATATGGGCGACGTATTCCCGATAAGCCTTCCAGGCCCCGGGCTGGGGTTCTTTTTCCAATTCATCCTTTGTAAAGGACGGCGTCACCGTCAAGATGCGCGGCACATAACGCAGGCCCGTCGGCAGGCGGTCGACGGTGTAGCCTACGAAGATATCCGTCCCGGTCTTGGCACTGACAGCCTGCAAGGCCACCGTCAATTCCGGCAGGGTCTGGGCTTTTTCAATGGGACCGGTCAGTTCCTGCAGATGGGCGCGGGCCGTGGCGTTGCGCTGTTTATTGTCGATGGCGCAGGCGTAGAGGTCGGCGATTTTCTGTTCCGGCGTCCCCTTGGCATAAGTTCCCTGCTTGGCGGCGACCGTTTCCAGTTCCTTGCCCAGGGCTTTCTTATTTTCTAAAGACCGTTCAGAAAACCAGGACCATGAAGCTTCCGTCGGCCGGATTTGCTGCGCTGCTAACGTCTTGCCATTGACAGCCTGATAAAAATTATCTTTTTCGGACACAGCGTCGCTGGCCTGGACGGACCCAAAGGCCATGAGCGCCAACAGTACCATCGTCGTCAGCCGCGTCTTTACCTTATATTCCATATATATGTCTCCTCCCTGACTTCCTGTTTTATGACAATGCCGGGTCCTTGACCCCATTGGCAGCAAAGGCAGCCGCCCGGTCGCGGCAGGTCCCGCAGACACCACAGGGCTTGTCGCCGCCTTCATAGCAGCTCCAGGTCAATTCATAAGGCGCGCCCAGGCGCAGGCCTTCCTTGACGACGCCCGCTTTGTTCCACGATAACAAAGGCGCTTCCAAGTGGCAGGTCCGGCCAGAACCTTCATAAATGGCCGTGTTCATGGCCGTTTCAAATTCCGGCGTGCAGTCCGGATACGCCCGGCCAGCGGCATCATCGGCATGGGCACCGTAATAAATGACTTCCGCGCCGACGCTGACGGCGACGGCTGCGGCAAACGACAAGAACAGACCGTTGCGGAAAGGCACATACGTATCAACCGTCCCTTCGCCGCCCTTCTTGGCCAGCTGATCCGCATACGATTCATGGGCAATCGCCTTATGGCTGCCCTGCAGGAGCGAACAATCACTCAAAGAAAAAGCCTGAAACAAATTGACCTCCTGCTGCTGCACCCCGTAGTAAGCCGCCACCTTGCGGGCCGCTTCCAATTCCTTGGCATGTTTCTGACCATAATAAGCCGTCAACGCCAAGACGTCTTCCTTTTTATATTTCGTCAAAGCCATGGCCAGACACGTCGTAGAATCGACGCCGCCACTGAGCAAAACAACACACTTCATGAGGAGCCCCCCTTTATTCATGATAAACCATATACACTATAGTATAACACAGAATCAGTGGCTCGTGGTTCGTGGCTCGTAGTTCGTAGTTCGTAAAAACCTGCCATTATACCAGAATAAGGGTATGTCCAAATCTCACAGCGGGCCGCCTTCCAGGACGGCCCCTACGACCGCGGCATATGGCCGCGTAATTTTTCATCGCCTGGTTGCGATTCCGTAGGGGACGTCCTGTCAAGGCGTCCCGCTACGCGCTGAGGGCTTCCCGAAGCGTCGTTGTCGGTTTGAGTTTGTTGCGGCGAAGCCGCATCTGCGTCCGAGGAAAGGCCGTCGTTCGCAAAAGCCTGCCATTATACCAGAATGGGAGTTCAACCCCAATCTCACAGCGGGACGCCCTTTGGGCGTCCCCTACGACCGCGGCATATAGCCGCGTAATTTTTCATCGCCTGGTTGCGATTCCGTAGGGGACGTCCTGTCAAGGCGTACCGCTACACGCTGAGGGCTTCCCGAAGCGTCGTTGTCAGTTTGAGTCTGTCGCGGCGAAGCCGCATCTGCGTCTGAGGAAAGGCCGTCGTTCGCAAAAGCCTGCCATTATACCAGAATGGGGTTTGAATCCAAATCTCACAGCGGGACGCCCGTTGGGACGGCCCCTACGACCGCGGCATATAGCCGCGTAATTTTTCATCGCCTGGTTACAATTCCGTGGGGGACGTCCTGTCAAGGCGTACCGCTACGCGCTGAGGGCTTCCCGAAGCGTCGTTGTCGGTTTGAGTTTGTTGCGGCGAAGCCGCATCTGCGTCTGAGCGAACGGCGGCCGCCCTTTCATCGTTCTTCGTCCAATTCCCATTTTAAGGGATTATTTTCAATGTATTCCATTATGCGGAACAAATCGGCTTCGTTGCGGACTACGTGTTCATAAAATCCACGCTGCCATAAAGAGGAACCATATTTCCTGGACATGCGACCTTTCAATAAGTTGATGAATTGCGACAAACTCATATCACTGTGATTTTTATTTTCCTGGATGGCGACGATGAGGTGTACATGATTCGGCATGATGACATATTGAATGATGGAAACGTCATCATATTGATTCTTCATGTCGCATAGTGTGTGGTCGACGATATGACCTGCCAAGGTGAAATTCATTGTTTGGTTTTCCAAATGCCCCAATATATGGGCTTTGCCTTTGGTACAAATGGTGACAAAATACAAGCCATTGTTTATGTAATCGTAAGTGGGTAATCGTAAAGGTTTGCGCTTCGGCTGCATTACATCACATCCTTTTTTAGTTTTATCATAAAACAAGAATATGAAATAATGATGAAAAACGGACATCTCATCATGAAAAATAATGAGAAAATGATGAGAAAATCCACATCGCCTGTATGCGATTTCGTAGGGGACGTCCTGCTAAGGCGTACCGCTACGCGCTGAGGGCTTCCCGAAGCGTCGTTGTCAGTTTGAGTCTGTCGCGGCGAAGCCGCATCTGAATCCAAGAAAACGCCGGCCGCCGGTCGCAGTTCGCAAAACCATGCCTCATGGACCAGTTACATATATTGGCTGACTGTTCGCGGCGGGACGCCCTTGGGGCGTCCCCTACGTAGCCCCAGTCGGGGCATTTTTAACATAGAAAAAGGCTGTCACAGAGTGATAGCCTTTTTCTGTATTGGTATTGGATTGGAAAGCGAATTAATGGTTAGCCGGATGGCCTTCGTGGACGCCTTGTTCAGCCGGTGCAGCAGCACCCGGAATGGGAGCGGCACCGAGTTGTCCACGGCGTGCCTGGGAGATGATGCTGTGGTTGTAGCCATAGCCGAAATAGATGGCCAGGCCTAACAGAAGCCATGCGACGAAGCGGAGCTGTGTAACCAGGGGCAGCATGTAGATGAGGACACCGCAGAAAGCGATAGCCAGGAGCGGAACCAGGGGAACGAGCGGGCATTTGAAGGCGCGTTCCTGGTTCGGGTTCTTCTTGCGAAGGACGATGACAGCAGCCGAAACAATGATGAAGGCACAGAGTGTACCGATATTGGTCATTTCAGCGACGATGTTGATGGGCAGGAAGCCTGCCGTAATAGCCGTAACCACGCAGACCAGCATGGAGCTGCGGGCCGGAGTCTTATATTTTGGATGGACGTGGCCGAAGAATTTCGGCAGCAGGCCATCGCGGGACATGACGAAGAGTACACGGCTCTGGCCAAAGCTCATGACCAGGAGGACCGAAGTCAGGCCGCAGATAGCGCCGACGGAGATAGCCGCAGCACCCCAGTGATAGCCGACGGCCTGGAGGGCAAAGGCAACCGGAGCTGCTGTCGTCTTGAATTCGAGGTACGGAACCATGCCGGTGAGGACGGCCGATACGGCGATGTACAGGACCGTACAGATGATGAGCGATAAGATAATACCGCGGGGCAGATCTTTCTGCGGATTCTTGACTTCTTCAGCTGCTGTGGAAACGGCATCGAAGCCGATATAAGCGAAGAAGATGATGGACGCGCCGGCGAAGACACCCGACCAGCCATAGGGCATGAAGGGAACCCAGTTGGCAGCATCGACGTGGCTAAAGCCTAAAGCCAGGAACAAGGCGACGACGGCCAATTTGATGCCGACGATGATGTTGTTGACAGTTGCACTCTGACGGACGCCGTGGATGTTGATGAAGGCGATGACGCAGAGGATGAGGACGGCCGGCAGATTGACGATGCCGCCGTCATATGGAGCCAGTGTCAAGGCTTTCGGCAGGACGAGGCCCAAGTTGGTGAGGATATTATTGAAGTACCCGGACCAGCCAATAGCGACGGCCGATACGGCAAAGGCGTACTCTAGTATCAAGTCCCAGCCGATGACCCAGGCCCAAAATTCACCGAGGGCGACGTAGCCGTAAGTATAGGCACTGCCGGCAACGGGAACCATGGCGGCGAATTCAGCATAACACAGGGCAGCACAGCCGCAAGCCAAAGCTGCGATGATGAAAGAAATGATAAGTGCAGGACCGGAATAATTGGCAGCGGCAACGCCGGTCAGAACAAAGATACCTGTACCGACGATAGCGCCGATACCGAGCATGGTCAGGCCAAAAGTACCGAGGACGCGGTTCATGCCGCCGTCTTGTTTCGTTTCCGAAATAAATTCACTGATACTTTTGGTTCTAAAGATGTGTTTCGTCATAGAACCTCTCCCCTTATGATTGTAAAGTATCGTTGACTCCCCTATGGATTGACCGGATAGTCAATCGTTCAACTGCCTTTTATTATACTCGTACATTTTAATTTGTAAAGGTTTTATCCTGAATTAATTATATTTTTATATTTAAAATTAAAAATAACAAAAATATATTCAATCAAAAAGTTGAGGTAAACTATAATATTAATACGCTTAAATCATAATCCATTTATCCAGTGTTTTATTTAAAAACTTTAAATCGTCCTGGTAATCTATGTCAAACAATTCACCTTTTCTTTTGGGATAATAGACCCAGGTCTGAGGACTCTTCAGAAACTGCCGGCCTCCCGTATCGCCGCGCAGGGTCAGGAGTCCCGGTCCATAAGGGCGGCGGAAAACGGCAGGGCTGCAGCGCCGCTCGCCATTATGCATACAGCCTATAGCTGCGCCAGAGGCCAGGAACTGCCGCAGGAAGTCGGCAATCGTTTCTGCCGTCAGCAAGGGCTGGTCTGCCGGGAAAAAAGCCCAGGCGTCGGCTTCACTATGAGTCTGGACGGCGCAGCGCAAAGATGCAGCCATACCTTCTCCCGCCTGACCGTTCCATATGATGTCAATGCCCTGAGCCTGGCAGGCTGAGGCAATGGCATCATGAGCCGTCACGACCGTCACCTGGCAGTCGATACCGGAAGGTGGCAAAAAAGCCCGTGCCGCCTGGCACAGGCTTTTCATTCCATACGTATATAAAGGGCGTCCATGAACGAGCACTTCCAATTTATGGCTGCCAAAACGGCGGCCGAAGCCGGACGCCATCAAGACTAACTGTATTTTCATTTCGCTTCCCTCATTTCCACTGGATACGTCGTCACTATTCCTGGCCGGGACAGGCCGCTCAAAATCCGCTTCCCCGCCTGCTGCCGCCGTTCATCGTCGGCTTGGTTGAGGACGACGGTCGTCCTGTCTTTCCAGGACCCGATACGGGCCAGGCAGCCGGCTTCTACGATATAGTCCAGGAGGCGTTCGGTCACGACGGCTTCCGGATCGAGATGCAATAACTCCCAGCGGAAACAGACGTCCTTCACGATCCGTCCCACGGCCGACAGGCCGGCCAGGCAGTATACATCACGGCTGTTGGCCGGGATGACCGGTTCATGGGGGCCCATGACCTTCAAGGGCAGGCGCCGTGAGCCATCGCCTTCGACGAGGACGACGTCGGCAGCCGCACATAAACGCAGGTAAACATCCTCGCCGGGCCAGGTGATTTTCCCGTTCAGCCCTTCCTGGCCGACGACGATGATGCCGTCGCGCCGCCATTGGCCCTGCCAGCCTGCCGGCAAAGCGGCCGGTACGAACCATCGGCTGGGGTGCTTCATATGGGTCGTCGTCACGACGGCCACGCGGCGCCCGGCAGCCCGTTCCTGCCGGGCCCGGGCAAAGATACTGGTCGTCTTGCCGCCGGCACCGATATAGGTGTATACCTCGGCCGTCATGGTTTACGGTAGCGGCTCTTTTCCCGCCCTTCCCGCTTGGCCCGGACGGCAATGAGTTCGGCGGCAATGCTGATGGCGATTTCCGCCGGCGTCACGGCCGAAATGGCCAGGCCGATGGGCGCGTGGCAGGCATCGATTTCGGCAGCTGAAAAACCGTCGGCCAGAAGTTTCTCTTTGACAAAGGCCAATTTGCGGCGGCTGCCGATGACGCCGAGGTAATACGGTTTGATGACCAGCATCTGGCGCTGGACATCGTAGTCGCCGACGTGGCCGCGGGTCATAATGCAGACATAGTCATCCTGCGTTACGCCGAGGTCCGCCGGAAGGGCTTCATAATCAGCTTTATAGACGGCATCGGCCTGGGGGAACAGAGCCGGATCGGCAAATTCCGCCCGGTCATCGACGACGATGCAGGAAAAACCGATACTGGCCAGGACCGGGACCAGGGCCTGAGACACGTGGCCGCCGCCAAAGACGAAGACCCGTCCCGGATAAGTCAGGGGTTCGCTGTACCAGCGCCGCTGGCCCGCAGACGACAGGCCGGCTACATTCTGACGGCACCAGGCCGCATCGACGGCCTGCAAAGCCGCCATCTGGCCGCATCCCTGTACCTGGCCTTCCCGGACCAGGGCCATGCCCCAATGGGCTTCATCACTGACATCCAGGGCCAGCCACGACGCCGTCTTCTGGCGCAGGGCCTGGATGATAGCCGCCAGTACATCCAGCAGGCCCGGCAGGGCCGGGTCGAGGTATTGGCAGAAGACGGTCAATTCCCCGCCACAGGCAGCGTTGATATCTTCTTCGTCATTAGGATGGAGGATGAGCCGGCGAAAAGCCGACTGGCGGCTCTCCAGGCATTGCCGGCCGGCCTGGATGGCCAGATATTCCTGATAACCGCCACCGACAGTACCGGCCGTCGTCCCATCGGCAAAGACGGCCTGATGGCTGCCGATGCCGCGGGGCGTCGAGCCCTGGCTGGCGACGACGGTCAAGAGGACAGCCGGCTGGCCAGCCTGCAAAGTTTCATATAATCGGGTATAGAAAGCTTCCATGATATCACCTATATAAGAGTAAAATAGCCTGCCCATCGACAGTGAGGCAATCCGGCAGGACAGCCGGCCGGTCGGGCTTGGCGAAACGCCACCAGATATCCGGCGTCCCGCCTTCCTGATGGGCATAGCGGAACTTGACAATCCATTCAAAGGGCTGCTCGATTTCCTCGGTCACGACGATGGGCCTGGCATTTTCGCCGTCGCCACCGCAAAAGGCGTGGCCGCGGATGCCGATGGCACAGAGGTCGTCGCCGACAGGCCGTCCTGTCTGCAGCGTAATCTGCCACGACGGGATGAAGACGGCTGTCGGTCCTGCCTTGCGGGCCGCTACGATATTCTTGCAGCCCGTCAGGACCGCTGCCGCCCGGGACTGGGGATCGGCAAAGAGTTCCTTTGTCGGCGCACAGGCCGACACGCGGCCGTCGTCAAGGACGGCGATGGACTGACAGAGTTGATAGGCTTCGTCGCGGCTGTGTGTCACCAGGACGACGTCTTTCGGGAATTGACGCAGCAAGTCCTTGAGTTCTGTCATGACCTTTTCTTTTAAATAACTGTCGAGGGCGCTGAAAGGTTCGTCCAGGAGCAGGATGTCCGGCTCATTGACCAGGATGCGGGCCAGGGCCACGCGCTGCTGCTGACCGCCGGACAATTCAGCCGGTTTCTGTTTCTCCAGGCCTGTCAAATTCAGGCGTTCCATCATGGAACGGACCTGCCGGCGGGCGTCGGCCTTGGACGAAGCCGAGCGGACGCCGCAGCGGATGTTGTCTTCGACGGTCATGTTGGGGAACAGGGCATAGTGCTGGAACAGATAGCCTACGCGCCGCTGCGGGACGGGGATATTGATATGGCGCCCGCTGTCGAACAAGGTCCGCGCCCCGACGACGACTTTGCCGGCATCAGGCTTTTCAATACCGGCAATGCACTGCAGGGTCTTGCTCTTGCCGCAGCCCGAAGCGCCGAGCAGGCCGAGGATGCCGCCCTCATGATGGAGCTTCACATCCAGCGTAAAAGAGCCCCAGTCCTTATGGACATCGATATCGATCATGCCAGGCGCCTCCTTTCGCGGCTGCGCTTTTCAAAGAGATTGACTGTCAGCAGGACGACGGCGCTGATGGCGATGTTGACCAGGACCCAGATGAAGGCGCTGTATTCGTCATTGGTCCGCCACAGCTGGTAGACCGTCGTCGAAATGGTCGCCGTATTCTTGGGGATATAACCGATGAGCATACTCGTCGCCCCGTATTCGCCCAGGGCACGGGCAAAGGCCAGGACCGTCCCGGCGATGATGCCCTGCTTGCAGTAAGGCATGCGGATATGCCAGAAGATGAACGTATCCGACAGGCCCAGGGTCTTGCCACTCCAGGCCAGGGTTTCGTCGAAACTCTCAAAGGCCCCGCGGGCCGTGCGGTACATGAGCGGGAAGGCGACGACAGCCGACGCCAGGACGCCACCATACCAGGTCATGACGAAGCGGATGCCCACGTCGTTGAGAAAGATGCCGACAGGATGCTTCAAGCCAAAGACCAGGAGCAGCAGCCAGCCGCAGACCGTCGGCGGCAGGACCAGGGGCAGGGTCAGGACGACATCGAGGAGCCCTTTGAGGACCCGCGGCAGGCGGGCGACGTAATATGCCAGGGCAATGCCGCTAAAGAAGACGAGGACGCAGGAAATAGCGGCAATGCGCAGGCTGTTCCAGAGCGGATACCAGTCCATAGCCAGCCGTCCTTAGCCGACAGGGCTGAAGCCGACGCCCTGGAAAATCTTCATGGCTTCTTGTCCCTTGAGGTAATCGAGGAAAGCCTGCGCTTCCTGCGGGTGCCTGCTGTTCTTCATGACAGCCGCCGGATAAATGACCTGGCCGCACATATCTTTCGTCGCTTCGTCGACGGGATTCATTTTTGCACTGAAGGCATCAGTCGCATAGATGACGCCGCAGTCGGCACTGCCCTCGCGGACCTGGGTCGTCACTTCTTTGACGTTCGAGCCATAGGTAATGTGGCCGGCCTGGGCGATGGCCTGTTCATCGAGGTTGTAGAATTTCAGGATTTTCTGTGTATACTGGCCGACAGGAACGTCGCTGTTGCCCATGACCAGGCGGATGGAGCCGTCCTTCAGTTTCGCCGCCATGTCATTGAAATTCTGGACGCCCTTGGGGTTTCCTTCCGGCGTGACCAGGACAACCTTGTTTTCCAACAGGTCTATGCGGCTGCCGCTCTTGACGAAGTCCAGCTTATCCGGATTGGCTTTGGCGTCTTTTGAGGCGTCGAGCTGGTTCATCTGCTTCTGGGCTGCCGAAATGAAGAGGTCACAGTCGGCACCGTTCTGGATCTGCGTCTTCAGCGTGCCCGACGAATCGAAGTTAAAGGAAATTTCCACGTCCGGATGTTCTTTCTGATACTGGGCGGCAATCTGGTTCATCGTTTCCGTCATGCTGGCCGCAGCAAAGACGGTCAGGTGGACTTTATCGCCGTCCCCGGCGGCTTTGTCCTCTTTCTTGTCCGACCCGCAGCCGGCCAGGGCAAAAGCCAGCGTCGCCGCCAAGACCGATGCGACTACTTTTTTCCACGTCATCACCGTACATCTCCTTTTTGTAAATCAGTTTATATGCATTTACTTGCGGCCACAATCCTGAGTTTCGCCGCGCAGCAAATCTAAACCATGGGGTATCGTATCCAGGAAGACGTCCATACATTCCTGGCAGGCCTTGGGGCTGCCGGGCAGGTTGATGATCAGTGTTTTCTTGCGGATGACGCTGACCGCCCGGGACAGCATGGCCCGCGGCGTAATCTGCATGGAAGCGGCCCGGATGGCTTCGGCAATGCCCGGCGCCTGACGGTCGGCAACGACCAGGGTCGCTTCGGGCGTGACGTCGCGAGGGCCAAACCCGGTACCGCCTGTCGTCAAGATGAGGTCAGCCTGGCGCTGGTCGGCCAGCCGGCAGAGCTGTTGTTCCAAGGGACCCTTGCCATCGGGCAGAAGCAGCTGTTCCATGACTTCAAAACCAGCCTGTTCCAGCCGCTGGGCAATGACGGGTCCGCTGGTATCTTTGCGCAGGCCTTTACTGCCCTTATCCGACAAAGTGATGACCGCAGCCTGATATGGCCGTTTCCCTTGCCGCGGGACTTCGGTCATGACATCGCCCGGGCGGATGACGCCGCCTTCGAGGACGCGGGCAAATACGCCTTCCCTGGGCATGATGCAATCGCCGACGGCTTCATAGACGGCACAATGGTTGTGACATTCCTTGCCGATCTGGGTCATTTCCAGCAGGACATCGCTACAGCGCAGCAGCGTCCCTACAGGCAGGGCCGAGAAATTGAAGCTGTCGACGACGAGATTTTCGCCGAAAGCGCCGAATTCCACCTGGCCACCGCGGCGGCGGAACGCCTCGATGCTTTCCAGGCCCAGCAGGCTGACCTGTCGGTGCCAGTGTTCGGCATGAGCGTCGCCTTCGATGCCCCAGTTTACTACGAATTTACCTTCCGGCACGGCCTGCTTGGCAATCCCCCGGATAGTGCTGATGCAAACAGCATGTACTTTCCCCATTTTTTATCCTCCAATCTGATTCATCGTCTTATGTTCACTGATATGGTTCTGTTCGGCGAAGCAATGCTTGGCCGGCTTATCATAAACCGCCCTGGCCATGGCGCGCTGCAGCTCCTGACAGATAGTTTCTTCCCCTTGGCCGCTGCGGACGATGGCCCGCAAATCGACGCCGTCGTCATAGCAGAGACAGGGCTTCAAAAAGCCCGTACTCGTCAGGCGCAGGCGGTTACAGGCCGAGCAGAAGCCATGGGTATTGGCAGCGATGAAGCCAATACGGCCTTGCAGCCGGCCGCTCCGGTAATACGAAGCCGGTCCGTTTCCCCGCCGTTCTTCTGTGGCAGCCAAATCCGGATAGGCCCGGCGCAGGACGGCCAGGGCCGCTTCTTCCGTAAGGCCTTTCAGCGTCGTCCCGTAGCCGATGGGCATGAGTTCGATGAAGCGCACATCGACGGGAAACCGTCCGGCCAAGCGGGCCAGCGGCAGGATCTGGTCCTGCGTTTCTTCCAGTAATACGGCGTTTACTTTGACGTTTACCCGAGCAGCCGCGGCCCGTTCCAAGGCTTCCAGGACGACGGACAGCTGGCCGCCTCCGGTCAGCCCGGCATACTGCCCGGCATCGAGGCTGTCCAGGCTGATGTTGATACCGTTGATGCCCATACGGACCAAGTCCGGCAGGGCGTCAGACAACAGCAGGCCGTTCGTCGTCAAGGTCACAGAACGGACGCCTTTCATGGCTTTGAGGGATTCCATGAAGGCCACGGCCCCTTTGCGCACCAACGGCTCGCCGCCGGTAATCTTGAAGCGGTCGATGCCCAGGGCCAGAGCAGCCCGGCAGATGAGCTGCATTTCTTCATAACGCAGGACGGCTTCGTGGCCGACGCTGGTCAGGGCTTCAGGCATACAGTAGCGGCAGCGCAGGTTGCAGCGGTCCGTCAAGGACAGGCGCAGGTAGTCGATGGTCCGTCCCCATTTATCCTTCATGGTGCTCCCCTCCGTCATATTGGAAATGGCCGCTCTTGCCGCCGATTTTTTCGACGAGGTGGATATCCTTGAGACACATGCGCTTATCGACGGCCTTGCACATATCGTAGACCGTCAGCAAAGCCACGGATACGCCCGTCAGGGCTTCCATTTCGACGCCGGTCTTGCTGTCGCACTTGACAGTACAGCGGCCTTCGAGTTCACAAGTATCGTCGTGGAAGATGAATTCGACGCCGCATTTGGTCAAATTGAGGATATGGCAGAGCGGGATGAGGTCGCTCGTCCGCTTGGCTCCCATGATGCCGGCAATGCGGGCCACGCCGAGGACATCGCCTTTTTTCACGGCACCGGCCCTGACGGCTTCATAGCACTCGCGGCTCATGGAAATACGGCCGCAGGCCACAGCTGTCCGGGCCGTCACGGCTTTGCCGCTGACGTCGACCATGACGGCGTCACCGTTGTTATCAATGTGTGTAAACGGGTTCACCAGGATCACCTACTTTCCAAAGCCACAGTTCGGGAAGGTACAGACAGGACAGCCCAGGCATAAGCCGCCTTCGCCGAGACCGGCCAGGTCATCGGCCGTCACGGGGACATCGGCCATGAGCGACGGCAGGACGAGGTCAAAGATCGTCCGCTTGGCATACATGACACAGCCCGGCAGACCGACGATGGGGCGATTGTCCCCGCTATAAGCCAGAAGGAACATGGCCCCTGGCAGGACCGGAGCACCATACGATACGATGCGGGCTCCCGTATTCTTGATGGCCAGCGGCGTCTGGTCATCGGGGTCGACACTCATGCCACCCGTACAGAAAACCATATCCATGCCCTTATCCAGCATATCCTGGATAGCCGCCGTAATGGCAGCCGGGTCATCGGCCAGGGTCGTATGCATGGCCATGACGGCGCCGTATTCAGCCAGCTTGCTTTCGATGACCGGCGTAAATGTATCTTCGATACGGCCATGGAAGACTTCATTCCCTGTCGTGACGACGCCGGCTTTCTTCTGGCCGAAGGGATGAACGTCGAGGAGCGGTGCCGGACCGGCTGCTTCCTGGGCAGCTGCCATCTTATCCTTCTTGATGACCAAGGGAATGATGCGCGTACCGGCCAGTTTATCGCCCTTGCGGACCGGGAAGCCGCCATGGCGGGTGGCGATCATCATTTCGCCCAGGGAATTGACGGCTTTCAAGCCATCCCGGCGGATAGTCAGGACGCCGTCGCAGTCGGCGATGAGTTCGATTTTCCCTTCTTTCGGCGCACTGCCGTGCATATGGGCTCCCATGCAGATGTCGCGCAGGATGGCAGCGGCTTCATCTTCATGGAACAGGGTGTCATCTTTTTCCCAAATATAGACGTGGTCCTTGCCGACCGACAAAAGGACCGGAATATCTTCTTGGGTAATGACATGGCCCTTGCGGAAGACCGGGCCTTTGGTGACGCCGCGGATGATCTGCGTAATATCATGGCAGAGGACATGGCCGACAGCGTCTTCAGTTTTCATCATTTTCATACTCATCTATCCTTCCATTTTTTGTAATTTCTGCAGTTCCTCATCATTGAACCATTGCCGGAACTGGCGGTCTGCTACGTCGTGCAGGGCTTCGTTTATCTCTTCGTAACGGGCCAGGATGATGTCGGCCTGCTTGGTCAGGACCGACCGGCCACCGTCTTTGCCGCCGACATAGCGGCGGATGAGGGGAAATCCCCAGATTTCTTCAGCGTTGCGCATGACCGTCCAGGCTTTGGAGTACGACATGGCCATATCCCGGGCTGCGCCCTGCAGGGAACCGTGGCGGCGGACACCTTCCAGCAGTTCGGCCACACCGGGCCCGAAAGCCCGTTTATCGCCCATGAGGCACAGTGTCACTTTGCAATGTAACTTCCCTTCTGCCATGGATCCACCTCCTTCAAGCGTTATTCGCGCTTACAAATAACGAACCTACTAAGCTCATTATACATGAAAATCTGTTAGCTGGCCATACTTTTTTTGTATCCCACATTGAAATCATCATCACCTCTACAAGTTGTGATATAATACCCTCATAATATACAAAAGGATGTGATAAGATGACAAAAACACTTCGTTCTTTATCGTTGGGACTCATTATCCTGGCCGGCGGCCGCAGTACCCGCATGGGCCGCGATAAAACAGCCCTTCCCTGGCACGACACGGATTTACTGACAGATCTGCTCCTGCGCAGCCAGGCTTATCCCTTTACAGAGCGCTTGCTTTCCATCAACCGTCCTTATGAATCGTCCCATTTACCCGCCAAATTAGCCCGCACAGTCCGCCTGGTCATAGACAATTATCCTGACTGCGGCCCCTTAGGCGGGATGGAGGCCGCCCTGTACAGCGGCCAGTGCGACTTCTATCTGGTCTTATCTGTCGACCTTCCCTTCTATGATTTTGCCCCCGTCCCGGATTTGGTCAAATTACTCCGGCGCCAGCCCAACCTGCAGGCCATCATACCCAGGACGAAAAACGGCCAGGACCAGCCCCTGGCCTCCTTATACAGCCGTCAGCTCCTTCCAGCCATTACGGACCATCTGCAAAAGGGCAATTACCGCCTGCGCCATCTGTATCAAGACGTGCCGGCAGCCTATGTCGATGAAACCTTCCGTTCGGCCTTATATTTCAATATCAATACGCCTGAAGCCTATGAGGCTGCCAAAGGCCGCGACACCAACAGCCGCCGCCAGGTACCCGTCGTCACCCTGACGGCACCGAAATCAGGCGATGGCAAGACGACAGCCGCTGCGTCAGCCATTACGGAACTGACGCACCGCGGCTATCAGGTCGCCTATATCAAGAGCAGCCATCACACCGTCGCCCGCCGCAAGACCGGCTCCGATACGGACCGGGCCCGCAAAGCCGGTGCCGTTTCCGTCTGTCTCTGCGGTCCGGCAGATTATCCCATGGGAACGCGGAAAGAAGATTATATTCTGGCCCTGTCCCAGCAGCAGCTGGCCGACCTGGTCCTCGTCGAAAGCCGCAGTCACGGTCCCTTTCCACAAATCGACGTGACCCAGGCCGATGACAACCAGCTGGTCAACAATATCTTATTCCTCACTGGCTACCGCTCGTCGGTGATATAAGCAGTTTGTTCTTTTCTGTCTTGCACCCTGCTAAAATAAGTCCTACACTGAGACTAGTAAAGCGTACCCCGTCCGTGGTATACTAAAAATCTCCAGTTTATGTAAAAGTGAGGTGTTACTATGTGTGCCTATAAGAAAATCGACACGGTCTGTCCCTACTGTGGCACAGGCTGCGTCATCACCTGCACGGTCGACACGGAAAAAAACCAGGTCATCGAAGCCAAGGGCTCGCCGCGCGGTGTCAACAATGAAGGCCGGCTCTGTCTGAAAGGGCTGTACGGCTGGGACTATCTGAATGACCCTCAGATCCTGACCAAGCGTATCCGCCAGCCGATGATCCGCAAAAACGGCAAGGGCACGCCCCTCGTCGAAGTATCGTGGCAGGAAGCCATCGAATACGCAGCGGCCCGCCTCAAAGCCATCATCAAGGAATACGGCCCGGATGCCGTCATGGGCGCCGGTTCGGCCCGCGGTCCCGGCAATGAGGCCGCTTACATTACGCAAAAATTCATGCGCGCCGTCGTCGGCACGAACAACGTCGACCACTGCGCCCGCATTTGACACGCTCCATCGGTTACCGGACTCGGTGAGTCCGTCGGTGAAGGTGCCATGTCTTTCAGCGTTCCCGAACTCGAAGACGCAGAAGTCATCTTCGATATCGGTTATAACGCGCCGGTCTCGCATCCCCTCGTCGCCCGCCATATCGTCCGGGCCAAGAAGAAGGGCTGCAAGATCATCTGTGTCGATCCGCGCCTGACAGAAACGGGCCGCATCGCCACCATTTACCTGCCTATCAAGGGCGGCACGAACATGCTCTTCCTCAATGCCATGGCCCACGTCATGGTCACAGAGGACCTGGTCGACCACGATTTCATCGAAAAGCATACGACAGGCTTTGCCAACTATGCCAAAGAAGTGGCCCAGGATAAATACGCGCCCGAAGCCGTCGCCGCAGCGACCCACCTCGATCCCGACGATATCCGCCGGGCAGCTCGCCTGTTCGCTTCATCAAAACATACCATGACCCTCTGGGGCATGGGCATCACCCAGTTCTCACAGGGCGTCGAATGCGTCATCGCCTGCTCCAACCTGAGTCTCATGACCGGCAACTACGGCCATTACGCCACCGGCGTCGGCCCGGTCCGCGGCCAGAACAACGTCCAGGGGACCTGTGACATGGGCGTCCTGCCCAACCAGTATCCTGGCTATCAGGACGTCACGGACGATGAAATCCGCCATAAATTTGAAAAGGCCTGGGGCGTTTCCCTGCCATCCCACGTCGGTCTGCCCCTGACCTATGTACCGGACAAAGTCCTGCGCGAACCGGACCCGAAGAAGCGGATCCACGCCTATTACATCATCGGCGAAGACCCGGCCCAGTCCGATCCGGACCTGCCGGAAATCCGCCGCACCCTGTCGGCTATCGACCTGGTCATCGTCCAGGACATCTTCTTCAACAAGACCTGCGAATATGCCGATGTCATCTTCCCGGCTACGGCCTGGGGCGAACACAATGCCGTATATACCTCCTGCGACCGCCGCTTCCAGCGCGTCCGCAAGCTCATCGAACCCCAGCCGGGCTGCAAGACGGACTGGGAAATCCTCTGCCTCATGGCAACGGCCATGGGCTATCCCATGCATTACGACAATACCGAGCAGATTTGGGATGAAATGCGTTCCCTGTGCCCGAAATTCGCTGGTGCCAGCTATGAAAAGATGGTCGAGAACCACGGCGTCCAATGGCCCTGCACGGAAGACAGCCCGGATGATACGGGGACACAATATCTCCACAAAGGTGCCCATTTCGCTACGGCCGACGGCAAAGGCCATTTCTACTACTATCCCTGGACGCCGGCCAAAGAACTGGAAAGTCCCGAATATCCCCTGTCCCTGTCTACAGTCCGCGAAGTCGGCCACTACTCCGTCCGTACTATGACCGGCAACTGCCGCCTCCTGGCCGACCTGGCCGATGAACCGGGCTATATCCAGATGAATCCCGAAGACTGCCGGGAACTAGGCATTGCCAATGGCGACCTGGTCCGCGTCGTTTCCAAACGGGGGCACACGATTACCCGCTGCCAGGAAACAGACCGCGTATCCAAAGGGGCGACGTATATGACCTATCAGTGGTGGATCGGCGCCTGCAACGAATTGACGTCGGCCGCTCTGGACCCGAAGAGCCATACGCCGGAATTCAAATACTGTGCCTGCCGCGTCGAAAAAATCGACGACCAGAAACAGGCCGAACACGATGTAAAAGCCCAATACGCCGCTATCCGCAGCCGCATGGGCATCGAAGTAAAGGAGGTGTAAACGATGTTTAAACACGTCAAGACGGACCCGGAACTGTGCATCGGCTGCAAGACCTGCATGGCCGCCTGTGTGGCCAGCCATACAGGCAAGGCCCTGTTCGCCCTCAAGCCCAAGAGCTTCGATTTCACGCCGCGGGTCCACGTCGTTTACACGTCGAAAGTCACCAAGGCCGTCCAATGCCAGCAGTGCCCGAAGCCGCGCTGTATGGAAGCCTGTCCGTTCCACTGCATTTCCCTGGGGCCCGACTCAGTCGTCATCGATGAAGAGGCCTGCCGGGGCTGCGGGAAATGTTCCCGCGCCTGTCCTTTCCAGGCCATCAACATGACCAAGATCTACCATGGCGATACCAAAGGCCGGCCCTTCCGCATCGTCGCCTACAAATGCGACCTCTGTGCCAATACGGAAACGGGGGAACCAGCCTGTATCCCGGCCTGCCCAACGGAAGCCCTGAGCCTCTTCGACCCGGCCGTCGTCGCCGCCCAGCGGGCTAAACTGAAAGCCCAAAAAGAAGCGGCCAAAACACAGTCCGCTTATGAAAAAGCATTGAAAAAAGGAAAGCCATAACTATGGAAATCGTCACGATTACCGAAGCAAGGCGCCGTCTCGACGGCGCCTTGTCTTCCTATGAAGCGAAAATAGAATATGTCACACCAAACCAGGCCCTGGGCCGCATCACAGCCCGGGACATTACGGCAGCCTGCGACTATCCGCCGTACCGTAAATCGCCCTTCGACGGCTATGCCATCCATAGCCATGGCGGAAATGCCTATGAAGTCGTGGCGACCATCGGCGCCGGTATCGTCTATGACGGCCCTGTTGCAGCCGGCCAGGCCGTACGCCTCATGACGGGCTGCGCCGTCCCGGATGATTGCGATACCGTCGTCCCCCAGGAATACGTCGAACGTCAGGGAAACCATATACGAGTAACGGAAAGCATCCCGCCGGGCAGCAACATCATCCCTAAAGGCGAAGAGTGCCGTTCCGGCGCCGTCATCATCCCGGCCGGGACGAAGCTCACAGCCGGTGCCCTGTCCGTCGCCGTCGGCCTGGGAAATGAACGCCTTCCCGTTTACGCCAAAACGAAGGTCCTCTTCCTGACGTCAGGACGGGAACTGGTCCTGCCCGGAGAAGTGCGGCACCATGGCCAGATTTACAACTCCAACGCCTATCTCTTCCAGCCCTTATTGGAACAGTACGGCGCAGAAGTCACCTTCTACCACGTATCGGACAGGCCGGACCAGCTGGCCGATGAAATGGCATCCGTCCGCCGCCTGGCCCGGGACAAGGACCTCATCGTCAGCACGGGCGGCGTCTCCGTCGGCCTCTATGACACGATGCCCCAGATTTACCAATCCCTCGGCGCCGTCCAACTTTACGACCGCATCACTATGCGGCCCGGTTCAGCTTCCTATGGCGGCGTCATTGAAACAGACGGCCGCCGGACGCTCATCCTCGGCCTGTCCGGCAATCCTTCGGCGTCGTTCAACGCCTTTCACTTGCTGGCCGTCCCCATCCTGCGCCGCCTCAACGGCGAAAGAAACAGCGAATTTCCCGTCGTCACCTGCCATTTAGGCGACGCAATCCATAAGAAAAATCCTGTCGACCGCTTCGTCCAGGGCCGCCTGACCTACGAACAGGGCCAGCCCATATTCACACCCAATACGACACTGACGTCCAGTGCCCTGCTGGGCCTTGCCCACACCAACGCTCTGGCGTATATAAAAAAAGGAACGCCCCCGTTGCCAAAGGGCGCTCCCATTGAAGTAATATTCCTATAACAAGGGCTTGTCGCACGGCGACAAGCCCTTGTTTGCACTGTAGGGGTCGCCACGTGGGCGACCCGTTAGAAATTGGGACGATTTTTTAGCAACCACTTCGGGAAATCGTACATATCCCGAAGCGGGCTCGCCACGTGCGAGCCCCTACATAAAAAAGCTGTCACACGAAGCCAAAATGCCTTCATGTGACACTTTTTTTATATTATAATAAAACCCGTTCTGGATGAGCAAATATTTTGAAAGAGTCAGGCCGCAAGCCGCAGGCCAGGGTAATCTGGTACTGCTCCGCCAGGGACACGCCCAGACTCGTCGGCAAGGCCCGCGATGCCAGGAAGCGCACGCCCAGGCCATGGACCTTTTCGATGACCGATTGGGGAACACGGCCGCTGAAGACCAGGACGGCCTGACTGACGTCGATGTGTTGTAATTCGACGAAGCCCCGCAGGCGGTCGAGGACATTGTGACGGCCGATATCTTCCGTATAGACGAGGACTTCATCGCCTTGGACCAAGGCCCCTTCGTGGACGCCGTGCGAGGCGTGATGTGCCGTCGATAAGCTGTCCAAGAGACCTCCATAGGAACAGAGCTTCTCTGCCGTAATCGGCGCAAAAGGCGGCTTTTCTACTGCCCGTGCCGTCCCAGCTTCCGTCGTGACCCAGGCCGCCCCATCATGCAGGCAGACACCGGCCAGCTTGCGGCCAGCCGGTATTTTCTCTTCGGCCAGGCAGTAACCCACAGCCAGGACATCGATATCTTCCGGCGAAGAAATGAGGGTACTGATACACCGCCCATCGAGATAGAGCGGCGTCATCACTTCGACGGCAATGGACTGCTTCTTAGCTGCTGCGCCTTGGTAATAGTCGATATAGGGCAGCTCCCGGCACGACGAAAAATGTAAGTCATTCTGATTCATCTTCACGAAAATTCCCCCTTCCCCATCCAGAGCAGGGCCGTCAGGACAGCGCCGCCGAGGCTGCGGGCCTTGTCGGAAATCGTAAAGCAATTCTCCCGTTCATCATCCCGCGGGTCGATGTCGGCTATCTTGAAGCCTTGCGGCACCTGATAGCCGTCACGGATCAGTCCCCGGACGAATCCCGTCAGCGACGCCAGAATCGGCGTCCCCATACATTCCGTCACAGCCATTCCAGAAGGGATGGGCTCTTCTGTCAGGACAGCCATGGGCTGTCCTTTTTTTACTTTATCGCCGATGTGGACCAATCCGTATACGAACCCGGCCTGCTGACTGTGGATGACGCGCTCCCTGCCGTAGCCGGCAATCAATCCGGGAATCCCCGTATTGGCAATGGCCGTGCCCTGCCAAATGATACGCCCCAGCTGGTGGCCCCGCTTGGTTTCAATGACGGCATCGACATCGACACCGGCCGTAAATCCCGGTCCCAAGGCCACGGTATGACGCGCCATACGCCGATTCGTCCCCAAGTTCTTCTTGGCCAGGATGGCATCGACGACGGCCCAGGGCTTCAGCGCCGCAATCGACACCCCTTCCGGGTCCACCAGCAAGGGAATGGCCTCGCCTTCCCAGGCCTTCCGGACCTCGGCCAAAGACTGACAGCGGCAGCAAGTCAGGTTCTCGACGGCAGCCGTCCCATCGTAGACGGCTTCACAGAGGGCCACCTGACGCCGGATAGCCGACGGCTTCTCCACTTCCAGCAGCAGCAGGCGGAACCCAGCCTCATACAAAGACTGGGCCACGCCCGTCGCCAGGTCCCCACCCCCGCGGATAATGACCAGTTTCTCTCTCATAAGACCACCTTTCCACATCGAAACATCAAACATCCCTATTATAAGAGTGCTTGTCGCAAGACGTCAAGCACTCTTTAGTTGTTAGTGGCTAGCAGACGGCTTTAAATTTAAGGCCCTCTTCTACAAACTACAAACTCTGTACTACAAACTTTTATTTCTTTTTCTTCCGGCTATACGGCGTCCCTTCTAAGGGCAATGTTGTCTGGAACTGGCCGTTCCATTTATAGTAGGCTCCGGCTACGGCAGGTGCCGTCGGGATGGATGTGATTTCGCCGACGCCGATGGCTCCATAGGCTACGTCGACGCCTTCTTTTTCTATGGGAATCGCTTCGACGTCAGGGGCTTTATCGGCCCGGAACAGGCCCAGGGTCCCGAATTTGGCCGTCGGTTTACAGTGGTCCAACGGATATTGTTCCGTCAGAGCATAACCGCAGCCCATGACGGTGCCGCCTTCGATCTGGCCTTCCAGGCTCTTGCGGTTGACGACGCGGCCGACGTCGTGGGCGGCGACCATTTTGCGGATAGTACCGTCGTCGTTAAGGATGCAGACGTGAGTGGCATAGCCATAGGCGACATGCGATACGGGATGGGGGACGTCAGCGCCCATCTTGTCGGTCTTGCCCAGGTATTCGCCGATGTATTCCCGACCGTTGAGGACATCTAAGTCGCTGCGGTTGAAGCGGACGGCGGCCGTAGCGGGCGATTCTTTTTCTACCGTTACGCCTTCCAGGTAGTTGCTGGCATGGCTCGTTTCTTCATAAGGCAGGCCCTTGGCGGCAAAGAGGTTGCGCCGCAGCTGGACGGCGGCCCGCCGGGCGGCTTCCCCGGTCAACGTCGTCTGCCGCGAACCCGACGTCGTACCGGCATCGGGTGAGGTCGCCGTATTGGGCATGTGCCATTTAATATCTTCAATGGGGAGGCCCGCTGCCTGGGATACCATCTGGACCAGGACCGTGCCGACGCCCTGGCCGATGCAGGATGCCGACGAGTAAATGTGTACCCTGTCGTCTTTGACGACCAGACGGCAGCGGCCATAGTCGGGCAGGCCGACGCCGACGCCGGAGTTCTTCAGGGCACAGGCGATGCCGACATAAGGCCCGCTGTGATAGTACGCCTCTTTGACGGCATCCAGCGTTTCGGCCAAGCCCGTCGACGGGTCGGCAATCTGGCCATTGGGCAGGATGTCACCAGGCCGGATGGCATTGCGATATCGGATTTCCCACGGGTCGATGCCGACCAGTTCAGCCAGTTTATTTAAGTTTAATTCCGTGGCAAAAATGGTCTGAGTGACGCCAAATCCGCGGAAGGCTCCGGCTGGTGGATTGTTAGTGTAAACGGCTGTCCCGTCGATGTCGATGGTCTGGTAGTTATAAGGCCCTGCCGCATGGGTACAGGCGCGCTGGAGAACGGGTCCGCCCAGGGAGGCATAGGCCCCGTTGTCGGTGACGGCGACGAGCTTCATAGCCGTCAGTTTCCCAGTTTCATCGCAGGCCGTCGTCATGTCCATGCTGAACTGATGGCGCTTGGGATGGATGAGGATGCTTTCCTGGCGTGTCAACTTCACTTTACATATCCGTTTACATACATAAGCGACGAGGGCAGCCAAATGCTGGACCGTCACGTCTTCCCGGCCGCCAAAGCCGCCGCCGACGAAGCAGTTCTCGACGATGACTTTTTCTTCCGGCAGGCCCAGCATGAGTGCCGTTTCCCGGCGCGTATCATAAATGCCCTGGTCCGACGAATAAACGAAGACGCCGTCATCAAAGGGCATGGCGACGGCACATTCCGGTTCCAGGAAGGCGTGTTCCGTCCATGGCGTTTCAAAGTGGTGCGTCACCTTATACTTCGAGGCGGCAATGACGGCATCGGCGTCGCCGCGGACCAGGTGTTCATGGGCCAGGACGTTCGTACCAGCCGACGGGTGTACCAGTGGCGCCCCTTCTTTCAGGGCGTCGGCTGCACAGGTCAGGGGCGGCAGTTCTTCATATTCGATATCGACGAGCTTCTTAGCCTGTTCCAGGATTTCCGGCGTTTCCGCAGCCACCAGGGCGATGGCGTCGCCCAGGAAGTGCGTCGTCGAGCCGACGGGGATGAGCGTATCCCAATCGGTCTTCAAATGGCCGACTTTGACGGAACCGGGGATATCGTCTGCCGTCAGGACGCAGACGACACCGGGCAGGGCCTTGGCCTTTTCCGTATGGATAGCCTTGACGACAGCCCGCGGATAAGCGCTGCGGATGGCACTGCCGTAACACATGCCGGGCAGGTCGACGGCGTCCAAATCATCTGTATATCTGCCAACGCCCAGGACTTTGGCCTTGACGTTGACGCGCTGGCAGGGATCGCCGACGCCGCGGTAGCCGCCGCGGACGGGAAGAGGCTGGTCCGTGCGCAGCAAATCCGCTGCCATAGCGATGGCGTCGATGATTTTCTTATAACCCGTACAACGGCAGATATTATTGCGGATGGCCGCGGCGATTTCCAGCCGCGACGGCGCCGGGTTGGCGTCGATGAGGGCCTTGCCGCACATGACCATGCCGGGGATGCAGAAGCCGCACTGGACGGCGCCGGCTTCGCCAAAGGCGTAGACGAAGACGTCTTTTTCCCGCTTGGACAGCCCTTCGACGGTCAACACGTGTTTACCGGCCATGCGGCTGACCTTTTGGACACATGTCTTGGTCGCCTTGCCGTCGATGACGACCGTACAGGTTCCGCAGGCCCCTTCACTGCAGCCATCCTTGACGGATTTCAGGCGCAGGTCATTGCGCAGGACGTCGATGAGCTTGCGTTCTCCATCGTCTTCTATTTCACGGCCGTTTACCCATAGTTTACATAATTCACTCATAATGCCACCTTCCTATAATCAAGATTATCTTTTATCGCGGAATCGATACAACAAGGTTCCATAGCCGCGTTTTCCACAGAATTGGTTGTCTTTGGCGATGATTTCGCCGCGGAGCATGGTCAGGCGGATCGTCGCCTGGACCGTCATGCCTTCATAGGGCGAATAGCCGCAGGTCGTGTGCAGGTTCTCCCTGGCAAAGGTCCGTTTGCCCTGCGGGTCGATGAGGATGATGTCGGCATCGCTGCCGGGCAGCAGCGTCCCTTTGCGCGGATAGAGGCCAAAGATTTTGGCCACATTGGCACTGGTCACCTGGACGAAGCGCTCCAGGGTCAGCCGGCCTTTCAGGACACCTTCACTGAACAGCAGGGGCATCCGTTCTTCGACGCCGGATACGCCGCCGGGACAGTTCCGAAAATCGCTGACATTCTCCTGTTTTTCAGCTATCGTAAAGGGGCAGTGGTCCGTCGCTACGGTCTGGACCGTCCCGTCAGCCAGGGCCTGCCACAGGGCCTGGTTGTCTTCGGCTTTCCGCAGCGGCGGCGCCAACATGTATTTAATGCCTTCCATAGGGCCGCCGTGACGGAACTTCTCTTCTGTCAGCAATAAGTATTGCGGACACGTTTCACTGTAAATATGATGCTGGCCTTGGCGCCGGGCCAGGCGCAGCTGATCCAGGCTCTCATGGGCCGACGTGTGGACGATATAGGCCGGCGCATCGCCACAAGCCCGGGCTGCCGCCAGGACACGGTTCACGGCTGCGGCTTCGGCCACGTTGGGCCGCGTCTTCGCCTGGCCGATGGGCTGCAGGTCCTGCGGTCCCAGGGCGTCCCGCAGGGCCTTGGTAATGCCGTCGCTTTCGGCATGGACCGTAAGCAGGCCGCCATGCTTCTTGATGACCGGCAGGAGCTGCATCAGTTCCTTCTCGCCGACGGGATAGCCATACGTCGTATAGGCTTTGAAACTGGGAAAACCTTCGTCGATGAGCTGGCCCAATTCCTGCAGGACCTGGTCGTCGACGTGCTGGATGACGCCATGGAAGCTGTAGTCGACCGGGCAGGGCACGGCCAGTTTCCGGTACCGTTCAAAGGGATAGCGCAGGGAACAGCCGGCCGGGCCAAAGGCCATATGGTCCAGGATGGTCGTCGTGCCGCCGCAGGCCGCTGCCACGCCACCGCTGTAAAAGTCATCGCACGCGCAGTACTGCGGCGACTGCTGCAGGTCCATATGGGTGTGGGCATCGATGCCGCCAGGGCAGACATAGAGGCCGTCGGCGTCGATGACCGTTTCATGACCATCGTGGACAGCCTTTCCTAGGGCCTGGATTTTTCCCTCCCGGACAGTAACGTCGGCCCGGAAATGCTCCCCTTCCAGGCAGACCGTCCCGTTTTTGATGACGTAATCCATGGCTTTCCCTTCTTTCTCTATTCAATCAGCAGGTAATCGTAATCGCGGCAGACCGTTTCCATGAAGGTCCGCAGGTCTTCCGGGATTGCTTCATCAGCCGTCCCTAAAGTCGTCGTCCGGATTTCTCCATCCAGGCGGACTTTACAGAAGCCGCTGGCCTTGTCGAGGACGGCAAAGCCCGAATTATCGCTGTGGTCTAAATCGTCTTCATTAGCGAAGAGTGTAAATTTATCTACATACGGCGCACCGCCCCAGGGACAGAAGGTCCGGCAGTTGCCACATTCGTTACACATGTAGTCGATATGCAGGATCTGAGCCTGCATATGGCCCGGTACCTGGATGGCTGCATTGGCCCGATTGGGGCAGACTTCCGTACAGACTTCGCAGACGCTGTCACAATGGAGGCAGCGGCCGTCACAGCCTGTTTCCGGTGCTGCTTCCAGGATACCCCGCTTCAAGTAAACGTCGTTTATATCAGCTGGAATCAGGGTATCGACACTGGCCATCTGGCCTAAAATGCCTTCCGCCGCCCGCTTGCCGTCGACAATACATTCGACGACGGATGTCGTCTTGCCGTAATGGCCATCGCCGATGACGGTCAGGCCTTCGATGGCGCCGGCCAGGGTGTCACCGATTTTCCCTTTGACGCCGCAGGCCGCCAGGATGATGTCATAGCCCTGCAATTCGTCGAGCGAGGCGATGGCCCTGCCGACGACGAGATGGACACCCATCTTTTCGATGAGGGCTACATCCTTGTCGATGGCTTCTGGTGAAATCTGTCCTTTCTTTTCACACAAGAAGGTCCGCACCAGGCCGCCAGGTTCGTCGTTCTTATCGAAGACGGTCACATCCAGGCCGCCGCGGGCCAGGAAATAAGCCGCCGACAGTCCGGCCGGACCGGCGCCGATGACAGCCGCTTTTCTCCCATTGGACGGCGCAGCCTGCAAAGTCGTCATGACGCTGGCATAGCCTTTTTCAGCAGCTATCAGCTTATTGCGCCGGATTTCAACAGGGGCATCGCAGAAATTGCGCGTACAGCTGTTCATACAGGTATGGTAGCAGACGGTCCCCGTCGTAAAGGGCAGGGGATTCTTTTCCAGAATAATCTGCAGGGCCTGGTCATATTTCCCGGCGGCGACGAGGTCCATATAGGCCGGGATATCCTGATGGATGGGGCAAGTCTGGCTGCACGGTGCCATGAAGCAGTCCATCAAGGGCAGTGCCTGGTCGTTCTTGCGCTGCTGGGCCTTCGGGTCCAGACGGGCATAGTGGGCATCATCCTGAGCCTTAGCCAGCAAGTCATCCAGGGCCTTGACGTTTACACGAGTAAACGCCTGTCCACGCTGACCTTCAAAACACTGTGCCAGCTGGGCAAAGCGTTCATAGCCACCGGGCTTGAGCAGCGTCGTCGCCACCGTGACCGGCCAGATGCCGGCCCGGACGATATTCTTGATGTTGTGGGCATCGGCACCGCCGCTGTAAGAAATACGCAGGCTGCCGTCAAAGGCTTCACTCAGCTTCTTGGCCACATTCATGGACAGGAAAAAGAGGGGCTTGCCGGACATATACATTTCCGTCCCCGGCAATTCATGGCGCGTAATGTCGACGGGGAAGGTATTGGTCAGTTTGACGCCGAACAACAGGCCTTCCTCTTTACCCGCTTCCTGCAGCCCCTTGAGCATGGGTACGGCATCACGGTACTGTAAATCCGCCTTGAAATGGCTGTCATCGAAGACCATATGGCCATAGCCCAGGTCATCCATGCATTTCCGGACGAAGTCATAGCCCAGTAAGGTCGGGTTGCATTTGACGAAGGTATTGAGGTGTTTTTCTTTCAGTAAATAGCGGGCAATCCGTTCGATTTCATCGGGCGGACAACCGTGCATGGTCGAGACCGTGACAGAGTTGCAGATTTCTGCCGGAATGGCTTCGACGTCTTCCCGACGGAGTTTCTGGAACCGGTCCAGATGGGCCAGGAGCCAGGCTTTGCACTCGGCAAAGATAGCCGTATGGGATGCGTCTTTCAGATTTTCGATGAACGAATCGATTTTTGCCGTCTGTATCCCTGCCAGGTCGTAGCCGACGGACATGTTGAACTGCATCCCGTCCGGACTTCCTAAGCCGTATTCGACGGCCATGACGTGGACCAGGAACCAGGCCTTGACGTATTCTTCCAGGGCCTTAGGGACGGTCAGTTCCGTCGACCATTCGACATTGTAACATTCATCGTTGGCCTTGATGCAGGGTTTGGGAACGGGCAGGTCTTCGCCGTCGATTTTCTGGACCGTCTTCAGTTCAAAGAAGCGCGCTCCCGCCGCATAGCCGGCAGCGATATTCTGGGCCAGCTGGGTATGGGGACCGGCAGCCGGGCCAAAGGGCATTTCCAGCGGTCTGTCAAAGATAGTATATGTCCGATTCGGGTCGGCCTGTAGGCGATGGTGGACGCCAAAGATCGTCCCTGACGGCGCTTCGGTCAGGACCCAGTTCATCAATTTTCCAAAGGGAATGGATGTCATGCGATCACTCATGATAGATTCCTCCTTATAAATATCCATTAATGCGTCCGGCCAGGGTCGCTGCGCCTTCGCGGATCTTAGCCATCAGGGCTTCTTCATCGACACCGGTGAGCCGGCGGTTTTCCATGAGGACTTTGCCATTGGCAATGGTCGTGACGACATCGTGGCCGCTCATGCCGAATAAGATGTGACTGTTGATGTTTTCTTCATTCATCGGCGTCGGGGCAATGTAATCCATGACGATGACGTCGGCTGCAGCCCCTTCTGCCAGTACGCCTAAGGGCTTCCTGAAATAGCGGTTGGCCATGGCTGCGTTATTATAGAACAGCATCTGCGGTACTTCAGCCCAGGCGGCTGTAGCGTCACAGAGATGGTGTTTGTGCAGGATATTGGCGACTTTATAGGACTCAATCATATCGTGCGTATAGCCATCGGTCCCCAAGCCGGTCAGGATGCCGCGGTGGACCATGTCCATCGTCGGCGGGCAGCCACAGGCATTGCCCATGTTCGATTCCGGATTGTGGACGACCATGGTATCTGTCGCCTTGATGAGGTCCATTTCGTGGGGATTGACGTGGATGCAGTGGCCAAGCAGGGTCTTGGACCCTAAGATATTCCAGTCATAAAGGCGGTCGATAATGCGTTTACCGTGTTTCTTCAGGCAATCCTGCAAGTCTTCGATGCCTTCGGCGACGTGGATGTGATAGCCCACGCCGTCCGGTTTATGTTCGGCAGCCAGGGCCATCGTTTCATCGCTGATGGTAAATTGGGCATGCATACCCATCATGCCGGCAATCATGTCCGTCGTGTCGGCCTGAGCGTGGCGGATCCAGGCTTCATTCTCCAGGACTGCCTGGCGGGCTTTTTCCTGGCCGTCGCGGTCGGAGACTTCGTAGCACAGGCACGAGCGGACGCCCAGTTCCTGCGCCGCCTGACCGATGGCAAAGAGGCTGTCCTTGATTTCACCAAAGCTGGCGTGATGGTCGAAAACCGTCGTCACGCCGTTCTTGATACATTCGACATACGTTTCCATGGCGCTCATATAGATCAGGTCATTGGTCAAGTGACGGTCGATGTTCCACCACAGGCCGTCGAGGATGTCCAGGAAGCCCTTGGGCGCATAGCCGTCGATATTCATACCCCTGGCCATGGCGCTGTAAATATGCTCGTGAACGTTGATGAAAGCCGGCATGATGACACCGCCTTTAGCATCGATGAAGTCCGCATCGGGAAAAGCCTTGCGGATTTCAGCTGTCTGGCCGACGCTGCAGATTGTCGTGCCGTCTATGGCTACGGCGCCATCAGGGAAATATTGATTCTTCGCGTCGCGGGTAACGACGTGACCATTTCCGACGATTAACATAAGTATACCTCCTCTATGCTATACAAATCATAAATCATAAGGTTTCTTGCAGTTAATGTATGTTATTTATGTCATTCTCGTATCTATCTTAATAGTAACCCGTTCCGCCTTACCTGTCAATTTTTTTTTAGTCTAAAAATTTTTTATTATCTTTTTGTTATAGCCTGTAATGGAAAGATGTTTTTTCGACATACCTTTTTTCACCAAGGGCGTTGATTTATCCCGAAAATATGCTATAGTAACAGTACCTAAAAAATTTTTAGCAGATAAGCTAATAATCTGTTTTTGATATGAGAAAGAGGTGCCCCCTATGTTAGACGACGTCGTCCTCAACTTCTTGCGTCACTTAGCCAAAGGCCTGGCAGACCAATTCGGCCCGAACTGTGAAATCGTCATCCACGACTTGAGCGATAATTACAAGGAAAATTCCATCGTCGCCATCGAAAATGGCCACGTCACCAACCGCAAAGTCGGCGATGGCCCGTCCATGGCCGTCCTCGACGCCCTGCGCAGCGATCCCGACAAGCTCCAGGACCATACGAGTTACCTGACCAAGACCAAAGACGGCCGCATCCTCAAGTCGACGACCATTTACATCCGCAATGAACAGCAAAAAGTCATCGGCATCTTCTCCATCAACTATGACATTACCGAACTGATGATGGTCGAAAATGCCATCAAGCCGCTCATCTCGGTCACGTCCAAGGAAGATAATGTCAGCCGCATCCCGCAGAACGTCACGGACCTCCTAGATGAACTCATCGACGAATCGACGCGACAGGTCGGCAAACCTGTCCCCCTCATGACACGGGAAGACAAGATCAAAGCCATCAAATTCCTCAACGACCGCGGGGCCCTGCTGATCACCAAGGCCGGTGACAAAATCTCCAAACACTTCGGCATCTCCAAATACACCCTGTACAGCTACATCGACAGCGGAGAAGAGTGAGATTAAAGGGCTGTCGCACGAAGGCTTCTATCATCATGCAAGATTCCTTTCTCTTTATCGTTTATAGTACGGAGTTTGTAGTTTGTAGAAGCTGGCTTTAAATTTAAAAGCCTTCACTAAAAACTACAAACTGCAAACTTAATACTCAAAAAAGGACTTGTTGCACATGCGACAAGCCCTTTTTCTATGCCCAAATGTAACAGTTCTCTTTCTGTCATTGCAAAAAAAGTGTAGATACCTAACAAATTTTTAGCTCTTTTCTATTGCAAATCTGTAAGGTCATGTTATACTCTAGGTATACAAAAAACTTTTAGATTTGCTAAAATATTTTTTCAGTTTATCTTTAGGAGGTACGGATATGAAGAAAGATATGAAATGGGCTATGAACCATCTGCCCAAATCAGATGATAAAAATTTGCCGATCATGTCCCTCAGCGAAGTCGCCAAGGCCCGGACATTCCACCAGAGTTTCCCGCAATACAGGGAAACGCCGCTGACCCGGCTCACACAGATGGCCCGCTACCTGGGCGTCGGTTCGATTTTCGTCAAAGATGAATCGTACCGCTTCGGCCTCAATGCCTTCAAAGTCCTGGGCGGTTCCTATTCCATGGCCAAGTACATCGCCAAGGAAACGCACCGCGATGTATCGGACATGCCTTATGACGTCCTGACGTCAGATGAGCTCCGCCAGGAATTCGGCCAGGCAACCTTCTTCACGGCAACCGATGGCAACCACGGCCGCGGCGTCGCCTGGGCCGCCCAGAAGCTGGGCCAGAAAGCCGTCGTCCACATGCCGAAAGGCACGACCCAGACGCGGCTGGAAAACATCAAGAAACTCGGCGCCGACGTCGACATCCTCGACCTCAATTACGACGATTGCGTCCGCCAGGCAGCCAAAGAAGCCGCCGCTACGCCGCACGGCGTCATGGTCCAGGACACGGCCTGGGACGGCTATGAAGAAATCCCGTCGTGGATCATGCAGGGCTACGGCACGATGGCCATGGAAGCTGGCGAACAGCTGAAGGCCCAGAGCGTCGAACGGCCGACGCACATCTTCGTCCAGGCCGGTGTCGGTTCCCTGGCCGGTGCCGTCGTCGGTTACTTCGCCAACCTCTATAAAGACAATCCGCCGAAATTCATCGTCGTCGAAGCATCGGCCGCAGCCTGTCTGTATAAAGGTGCCGCAGCCGGTGACGGCAAGCCCCGCATGGTCGGCGGTGACCTGGATACCATCATGGCCGGCCTGGCCTGCGGCGAACCGAACACCATTTCCTGGGACATCCTCAAGAACCATGTGACGACCTTCATCGCAGCCGATGACCCCATCACGGTCCGCGGTATGCGTATGCTGGCAGCGCCCCTTAAAGGAGATGCGCCCATCGTATCCGGTGAATCCGGTGCCGTCCCCTTCGGCACCCTGGCTACGATCATGTTATCCGACGAATGTAAAGACCTGCGCGCTGAACTCGGCCTCGACGACCATTCACAGGTCCTGGTCTTCTCGACAGAAGGCGACACGGACCCGGAACGCTATAAGAATATCGTCTGGCGCGGTTTGAATAAGTAAAACATTATATAAGATATAGGAGTGATTTTCATGACAGTACCGTACGAAAAAATCAAAGAAGCCGCCAAAGGCTATGAACAGGATATGACCCGTTTCCTGCGGGACATCGTTAAATTCCCCGGTGAAAGCTGCGGCGAAAAGGAACATATCGACCGCATTGCCGAAGAAATGCGCAAACTCGATTTCGATAAAGTGGAAATCGACCCCATGGGCAACGTCCTGGGCTACATGGGCACCGGCAAGACCCTCATCGGCTTCGACGCCCACATCGACACCGTCGGCATCGGCAACAAGGCCAACTGGGATTTCGATCCCTACGAAGGCTTTGAATCGGAAACGGAAATCGGCGGCCGCGGCACGTCGGATCAGCTTGGCGGCATCGTTCCTGCCGTCTACGGCGCCCGCATCATGAAGGACCTGGGCCTCCTGTCCGACAAGTACACCGTCCTGGTCACCGGTACGGTCCAGGAAGAAGACTGCGACGGCCTCTGCTGGCAGTACATCATCAACGAAGACAAAGTCCGTCCGGAATTCGTCGTCTCTACGGAACCGACAGACGGCGGCATCTACCGCGGCCAGCGCGGCCGTATGGAAATCCGCATCGACGTCCAGGGTGTATCCTGCCACGGCAGCGCGCCCGAACGCGGTGATAACGCCATTTACAAGATGGCCGATATCCTCCAGGACGTGCGGGCCCTCAACGAAAATGACGCAGCCGACACGACGGAAATCAAAGGCCTGGTCAAGATGCTCGACAAGAAATACAATCCCGAATGGGAAGAAGCCAACTTCCTCGGCCGCGGTACAGTCACGTGCTCCCAGATTTTCTATACCTCGCCGAGCCGCTGCGCCGTCGCCGATTCCTGTGCCGTCTCCCTGGACCGCCGCATGACGGCCGGCGAAACGTGGCAGAGCTGCCTCGATGAAATCCGGGCTCTGCCGAGCGTCCAGAAGTACGGCGACGATGTCAAAGTCAGCATGTATGAATACGCCCGCCCGAGCTACACCGGCCTGACCTATCCCATCGAATGTTACTTCCCGACATGGGTCATCCCGAAAGACCACAAAGTCACCAAAGCCCTGGAAGAAGCCTATACCTCCCTCTTCGGCGACAGCCGCATCGGCACTGCCGAAACGGAAGCCATGCGTAAAGCCCGCCCCCTGACGGATAAATGGACCTTCTCGACTAATGGCGTTTCCATCATGGGCCGCAACGGCATCCCCGTCATCGGCTTTGGCCCCGGCGCAGAAGCCCAGGCCCATGCACCGAACGAAAAGACATGGAAACAGGACCTCGTCACCTGTGCCGCCGTCTATGCCGCATTACCTTCTGTATACACCGATAAATAATCACATCCCATAACGATTAAAAGGAGACTGCCCTATGAAAACCTTACAGGACTACATCGATAAATTAAATGCCCTCAATTTCAAAGACATGTATGAAAACGACTTTTTCCTCACCTGGGACAAGACCGATGACGAACTGGAAGCCATCTGGGTCCTGGCCGACGCCCTCCGCTTCATGCGGGAACACAATATTTCCACAAAGATTTTTGAAAGCGGCTTAGGCATTTCCATCTTCCGCGATAATTCGACGCGGACCCGTTTTTCCTTCGCCTCGGCCTGCAATCTCTTAGGCCTGCAGGTCCAGGACCTGGACGAAAAGAAGAGCCAGATTGCCCACGGCGAAACGGTCCGGGAAACGGCCAACATGATCTCCTTCATGGCCGACGTCATCGGCATCCGCGACGACATGTACATCGGCAAAGGTCATGCCTACCAGAAAGAAGTCGTCGATTCCGTCACGCAGGGCTATAAAGACGGCATCCTCGAACAGAAACCGACGCTGGTCAACCTCCAGTGCGACATCGACCATCCGACTCAGTGTATGGCCGACGCGGCCCACATCATCCACGAAATGGGCGGCCTGGAAAACCTGAAGGGCAAAAAAATCGCCATGACCTGGGCTTACTCCCCGTCCTATGGCAAACCCCTCTCGGTCCCGCAGGGCGTCATCGGCCTCATGACCCGTCTGGGCATGGACGTCGTTCTGGCTCATCCCGAAGGCTATGAAGTCATGCCGGATGTCGTCGACGTCGCCAAAAAGAACGCTGAAAAATCGGGCAGTTCCTTCCGCATCACCCATGACATGGCCGACGCCTTCAAAGACGCCGACATCGTCTATCCCAAGAGCTGGGCTCCCTTTGCAGCCATGAAAAAGCGGACCAACCTCTATGCCGCTGGCGACCAGGCCGGTATCGACGCCCTGGAACAGGAACTCTTAGCCCAGAACGCGCAACATAAAGACTGGTGCTGTACAGAAGAATTGATGAAGACCACGAAAGACGGCAAAGCTATGTATCTCCACTGCCTGCCGGCCGACATCAACGGCGTCAGCTGTGAAGACGGCGAAGTCGAAGCCTCTGTCTTTGACCGCTATCGCGATTCCCTCTATAAAGAAGCCAGCTACAAACCCTATGTCATCGCCGCCATGATCATGCTGGCCAAATGCCAGGATCCGGCTCAGACCCTGAAAGCCTTAGAAGAACGCGGCATTCTGCGCAAAATGAAATAATTTGACCGCCAAAAGTGCCGGTCCTCCGGACCGGTGCCTTTTTCATCCCCCTGTCATGCGTTTTACTCATTATTTATAAAACTTTTGCACACATAAAAGGAGATTTATCATGACCGAGAAAAAGAAACGTATCGTCATCGCCCTCGGCGGCAACGCCCTGGGAAATACACTGCACGAACAGATGCTGGCCGTCAAGACGACAGCCAAAGCCATCGTCGACCTCATCCAGGAAGGCTGTGAAGTCATCGTCGCCCACGGCAACGGCCCGCAGGTCGGCATGATCAACCACGCCATGGCCGCCCTGAGCCGGGAAGACCCGAACCAGCCCAACACGCCGCTGTCGGTCTGTGTCGCCATGAGCCAGGCTTACATCGGCTATGACCTGCAGAATGCCCTGCGCGAAGAAATGTACAACCGCGACATCTTCGACATCCCCGTCGCCACCATGGTCACTCAGGTCCGCGTCGACCCGGAAGACCCGGCATTCAAGAACCCGTCGAAGCCCATCGGCCATTTCATGACCAGGGAACAGGCGGAATACGCTGCCAAAGAATACGGCTACATCGTCAAGGAAGATGCCGGCCGGGGCTGGCGCCGCGTCGTCGCCTCGCCGCTGCCCCAGGAAATCATTGAAATCGGCGCCATCCAGACCCTCGTCGATTCCGGCCAGCTGGTCATCGCCTGCGGTGGCGGCGGCATCCCCGTCATGCGCCATGGCAACCACCTCAAAGGGGCCAGCACCGTCATCGACAAGGATTTCGCCAGCGAACGCCTGGCCGAAGACCTCCATGCCGACTACCTCATCATCCTGACAGCCGTGGAAAAAGTCGCCATCCATTTTGGCCAGGCGGACGAACAGTGGCTGTCGGAAATGACTACAGACCAAGCCCGGCAATATATGGCTCAAAATGAATTTGCCCCTGGTTCGATGCTGCCCAAAGTCCAGGCCGCCGTCAAATTCGCCGAATCCCGTCCCGGCCGGACAGCCTTGATCACACTGCTCCAAAAAGCCAAAGAAGGCATCCTCGGAAAGACGGGGACCCGCATTTACCGGGCCTAAAGGAGGCGCATCATTGTGGAAAAACTGCCTATTTCAAACAGCCGGAGCGCCTCGCTCTTTTCCATGGATGGCATCCCTCATTTCTTTGAAGCCCTGCCCCTGGCCCTGCAGCACGTCGTCGCCATGATTGTCGGCTGCGTCACGCCAGCTATCATCGTCGCTGGGGCCGCCGGCCTGCCCCAGCCCGACCGGGTCCTGCTCATCCAGGCCTCCCTGATTGCCGCGGCTATCGGTACCTGCTTGCAGCTCTATCCTATCGGCCGCCGGACAGGGCTTCATTTCGGAGCCGGTCTGCCAGTCATCTTTGGCGTCAGCTTTGCCTATGTGCCAACCATGCAGTCCCTGGCCAGCGAATACGGCGTAGCCGCCATTTTAGGGGCCCAGATATTTGGCGGAAGCTGCGCTATCTTAGTTGGCCTGGCTATCCGCCGTATCCGCCATTTTTTCCCGCCTCTCGTAGCCGGGACCGTCGTCTTTACCATTGGCCTGTCTCTCTATCCCATTGCTATCAACTATATGGCCGGCGGCGTCGGCAGCCCGACCTACGGCAGCTGGAAGAACTGGGTCGTCGCCTTGTTCACACTGGTTGTTGTGATATTTTTCACAAACTTTGGTAAAGGCCTGCTGCGCCTGGCTTCCATTCTCGTCGGCATCCTGGCCGGTTATATCCTGGCACTGACCATGGGTATGGTTCAATTCGACAACGTCGCTAATGCCGGTTATCTCCAGGTCCCCCAAGTCCTGCACTTCGGCCTGGAATTCGACATTCCCGCCTGTATCGCCATTTCCGTGCTCTTCATCATCAACTCCGTCCAAGCCATTGGCGACTTCTCGGCGACGACATCGGGCGCCATGAACAGGCCCCCGACATCAGATGAACTGCACGGCGCCCTTCTGGGACTGGGGGCGACGAATATCCTCGGCGCCTTCTTTGGCTTCCTGCCGACGTCGACCTTCGGCCAGAATGTCGGCATCGTCACGACGACGAAAGTCATCAACCGGGCTACGCTGGCCCTGGCGGCCATTATCATCCTCATCGCCGGTATCGTGCCTAAATTTTCCGGCCTCTTGACGACCATTCCCTACGCCGTCCTCGGCGGAGCTACCGTTTCTGTTTTCGCCTCCATCGCCATGACCGGTATCCGCCTGGCTCTATCCGATGGAGCGACACCGCGCAACATGTCCATCATCGGCCTGGCCGTCGCCATGGGTATGGGCCTGTCGGCTGCGCCTGAATCGCTCTATCTCTTCCCGGCCTGGGTGACGACGATTTTCGGCAAAGCCCCTGTCGTCATCGCTTCGATCATCGCCATCAGCCTGAACCTCATCCTGCCCAAACGCCATGGAAGGCCTAGTGAGAATCCTTCGGCTCAAGGATCTGACTGATTCCCTGTTGCACGTAATGGATGAATTTCTTGACTGCCGGTGATGCCCCATCCCGGCTGGGAATGGCAATGCCAATGGTAATCGTATGGGGCGGATCCATGGGAAGGATAGCCACGCGGCCCTGCCACTGTGCCGTCATGAGGCGATTGTTCATACTGACGCCCAGGCCGGCTTCGACCATGCGATAGGTCGTATAGTTATCGATGGCTGTATATCGCGTTTCATAAGAAATATGTTCTTCCTTGAGGATCCGGACGACATCCGTATCCTGCTGCGGCAGTGGTTCAATAAAAGATTCATGACACAACTGCTTCAACGGGTATACCTCGGCTCGTGCCAAGGGATGATTTTCCGGAAGCCACATGACCATTTCATCTTCACATAAGGGGATCCAGTCTCCGGAAAAAGGGCGCCACGTCGTGATACAACAATCGAAGCGCCCTTCTTCCAATCCATCGCACATCACTTTATTGGCGCATTCCTCGATGTGGACGTGGACTGCCGGATAGGCCTGCTGGAAAGCCTGTATGATCTGCGGCAGCCAGTTGGCGGCTACACTGAAATAAGAGCCAATGTAAATATCCCCGGCCGTCAATCCCCGGATCTGGGCACTGTACTGCAACAAAGCATCTTCATCGCGGATGAGGCGGCGCAGATAAGGGAGCACTGCCTGCCCTTCACGGGTCAGATAAATGCCTTGTGCCGTCCGCCCCAGCAGGGGAAAGCCGATTTCTTTTTCCAGCGATGCAATGGACCGCATGACGCCAGACGGGGTATATCCCAATCGTTCGGCAGCTGAAGAAAAACTGCCCGCCTGGATGACTTGCAGCAAGAGCCTGCATTTTTCCGTATTCATGTCTATCACCTTTGCCTTTTTATCAAAACTATATATATTATTTTGCTATTCTCTCCATACTACTTTTATCGTATCATAAAAGCAAGAAAAAAGTAAGGAGGGACTTTTTCATGAAACAAAGAAATGCAGAAATACTGCTCATTATCGTCATCGCTTCGCGCAGCATTTCCTATCTCCTGTCGAAAATCGGACTGAACGGGATACCGCCTTTAGAATTACTGGCAATCCGCTTCGCCCTGACGACACTTATCCTGCTGCTGCTCTTTCACCGCCGCCTCCCGCTGTTGACGCGCCAGCTATGGAAGGCTGCCGGCCTCTTAGGGACCTTCCTCTTCGCCTGCATGGCCTGTGAACTCATCAGCCTGACGACAATTCCCTCGTCGACAGCGGCCTTCCTGGAAAATACATCCGCCGTCTGGGTCCTGATCCTAATGGCCGTCGTCAGCCACCATTGGCCGGGAAAGCAAGTCCTGACGGCTACGAGCCTGCTCCTTATCGGCATCGCCTGTCTTACCCTGCAAGGCGCCGTCTTCCATCTGGCACCGGGAGAAATCATCTGCCTGACCGGTTCCGTCTTCTACGCCATTTGGATCTGCCTGACCGCCCGCCTGGCCCGGCAGTACGACCCATTGCTGCTGGGGATCTTGCAAATGGGATTCCTCGCCGTGTACAGTACAGTAGGCATGGTCTTATTTGAAAGCCCGGCCGTTCCTGCCGATACGACGACGTGGGGTGCCATCCTGGCCCTGGTCTTCATCTGTTCCGTCTTTGGCTTCACCTTCCAGCCCGTCGCCCAAAAGTATACCAGCGCCGAAAAAGCCGGCCTGTTTACAGCACTGAACCCGCTCATCGCCGCCGTCCTGGGCGTCATTTTTCTGGGCGAAACCTTTACGCCCGTCCAATTAGCCGGAGCCATCTGTATCCTCCTGGGCATCATCATCGTCCAGCTTCCCGAAAAATATCGCTGCAAAACGCATAGCTGTCAAAATGGATGACACCTGCCTTGACAAAACACCTCCGCCCGGCCTATGCTGAATGCGGAGGTGTCTTTATGAAAAAAAATCGTCTTATCGCAGCCGGACTCTTAGGCCTATTGTGGCTTCCCGGCCTGGCACTGGGCCAGGAAGAAGGCGTACAACAAGCCAAGCCAGCAACGGTATGGCAGGACCTGTATTACAGTCGCCAAGGAAAAAAAGACCTCATCATCAGTGCTGATGACAAAGTCCCTCATTCTTTCTACGGCCTGCAGATTGGCGACAAAAAAAGCGACGCCCTGAAAAAGCTGCGTCCAGCCTTCAAATTCATGTATGAACTCAAGGCCATCGGTAACGAATACCTCCTGTCCGACGTCGTCTACCCGGACTATTACCTGACCATCATGTTCGACGAAAAGGGCCGGGTATTCATGATAAGCTATCAAAAAAACCAAAAATACGAATTGCTGTAGAACGGCGTTTAAAGAAAACATTATTCGCAGGCCGCCGGTCGCAGTTAGCAGACGGTCCACCGGGCCGCATTCGTAGGGGACATCCTCTAAGCCTTTTTGGCCCGTCAGGTGCCGACCAGCAGGAGGCGCAGGACGGCTGCCAAAACGGACAGCTGTGGCTAGGCGTCCCGTTGTGAGAATCCCGCGAAATGCTGTTCGGAGAAAACGCCATTCGCAGGCCGCAGGCCGCAGTTCGCAAAACCATGCCTCATGGACCTGTTATGTATATCACCATTTATTCGCAGCGGGCCGCCTTAACAAGTCGGCCCCTACGCTGCGGCCATAAGGTCGCAAAAACGAGCCACGAGCCACTAACAACGAACAACAAAAAAAGCACTAGCCTAAGCTAGTGCTTTTTTTCTTAATCAGCGGCTTCCTATCCTCCCAGGGGGCCTCCCCCCAAGTACTTTCGGCGTTTGCGGGCTTAACTGCTGTGTTCGGCATGGGAACAGGTGGATCCCCGCA